>JANSWS010000453.1 GCA_024743355.1 bacterium | reverse complement strand
GCCAATGCACCACCAAATTGACGTGGAATCATTGGCGATCTTTGTCTTGTTCCCCTGCGAGATGCGCCAAAAGTGAGAGCATGAACACGGGATGCTCAGGCTGCATTGGTTGAACGACTCGCGACGCTCTCAGTGCAGGGTAGGAAAAAGGCAAGCAACGCAGCAATGGGGGATCGGCGTGGAGATTTCCCACACACGATAGCCAAGAGCAACGATTCGACGCTGGTGTGAGAATTTATCCGGAATTGCAGCTAAGGTGAAAAATCTGATCTGCCGACGATCTATCCTGGCCTTTCAGACTTCGATTTCCTTTATGCATGCGTCGTTCCGCGAAAACAGGCCGTATCTGGCTAGTTCGCTGCGATCCCTGGCTGACTTACAGAGCAACCAGAACGGAACAACTGGAGCTTGAAATAGCCGGCCGTTCAATGCGTTGATACTGGAACTTCCTCCGCGAGATACCGCATGCGATCACCAGCTTTGATCACTTGTTCATATTGGAATTGCAGAGTAGCCACCACGTGACTACCCCGAGTGTCCCGCAGGGCCCTCAAATAGCAATTCCGAATCTGTTGCTCAGCTCGCAAAAGCTCTCGCAATACAAGTCGAGGATTAGCATGCAGCTCAGAGTACGGCAACTCCGAAGAGCACCCGGGCGTCAAGCGGCCATCAGCGGCGAGACGGCCATGCGATGCGTTCCCGCAGCCCACGAAGCTTTGTAAGACGAGAGCATTTTCTTCACGCTGACCCGCTGTGCCGCGAAGTCCACGCGCCAGCTCGTCATCGCAAACATATTTTTCGGACTGCCGCAGCAACCTGCTGGATTCCACGTTGATTCGAATCAGTTCTTGTAACGCTTTGGAGTTGTTGCAAAACATAGGAGTAGCAAGGCGGGATGCAGTGGACCGCTTGGAAGGGCGCGATTTTCACACATAATCTCGCCCGAAGCGGACAGACTCGTAGATCATTTGCCCCGATGATGCGATTTGCGTGCCAATTCACCCAAGATTCCCGCTGCGGATTGCATTGCGTAGCAAGTTGGAGCACTCGCTTCGCCGCAGCATGCCCATTCGGTAATTTGCGCTCACGAGAGCTCGCGTGCTGCTTCTCGGCGGACCATCGCATTCTCAGCGGACCGTCGCAACTAACGCTGCAGCAACGAATTTCCAGGTAGGTAGCCAACGTGAGGTTTCCATCACCGTTGTCACCGCATGTTGCAATGGGCCAGCCAAATTGATCGCGTAGAGCGCGATCTGCTCTCTCAGTGACCAAGACGCGGGCTGACTTGCTTGCCGGCGACCTTCGGCACACTTGTTGCTTCCACAGGTTAGTTACCGCGGAACGCTCGGATAAAGACACTTTTCGTGCGGGTCCATGGGTACACTTCGACGCAGAAGCCATGACCTCTTTGCAGAGCAGATTTAGTTGCGGCGCCAGAGGCTTTGGCAGCCGGATTGGCAGAGAGCTTACAAACGGTCAGAAGAGGTGTTGGCTTGCCGGGAGAGGAACATATGGCCGCGAAGCTGAGCATCGCCAACTTGCTGCGTGCTCGCTGTCACATCGACTTTCGACACTATAAGCCGACCACAGTTGCTCGTCGCATTGAGCGGCGCATGCAGTTCGCGGGTATCGATTCGCTGGCAGAATACGAGCGATTGCTCAAGAGCGATGCGAAAGAGCTAGAACTGCTCTTCCGCGACATGCTAATCGGCGTCACCAAATTCTTTCGGGACCCCGACTACTTTGACTGCCTGGCAAGCGGGGTCCTTCCCGATTTGTTCGAGCGAGTCCAGCGTGCCAGCGGGCTTCGTGTCTGGGTCGCCGGCTGTGCCACTGGTGAAGAGGCTTACTCGATGGCAATCCTATTGGCTGAAGCGCGGCGAAAGGCACAGAGCGACGTTGCATTCACTGTGTTGGCCACGGACGTGCATCCCGATAGTCTGGCTGTTGCCGCGGAGGGATCTTACGCTCCAGGCTCTTTGGAGAACATTCCGGCGAACTTACAAGCACGCTACTTCACTCAGGAGAGCGACCAATATCGCGTGCACCCCGAGTTGCGTAAGTGCGTAGTCTTTTCCAACCATAATGTGTTGGAAGACCCGCCGTTCACCGATCTGGATTTAATTTGCTGTCGTAATCTACTGATCTACTTTGAACCAGCGGCTCAGCAACGTGTACTTTCTCTATTCCACCACGGATTAGCCGAAGAGGGCTACTTGTTTCTAGGGCCAAGCGAAACGGTCGGCACCTTGCAAGCGGAGTTCAAGCTCGTGGACGAGCGGGCAAAAATTTATCGCCGGGCGACATCCTTTTCGCTGCCGGAAGGGACGTCGATGAGTCGGCGAGCGTTGCCGCATGCAATGGCGAAACCACTTTCCCCAAGCGATGCAAACGCCGATGAACTTCAGCAGCGCCTGGTCTGGATGGAGGAGGAGCTCGGGCAATCTCGCGACCAACTGCAGCTGATGATTGAAGAACTGGAGGCCAGCAATGAAGAACTGCAGACCACCAACGAAGAGCTTATTTCGTCCAACGAACAGCTGCAAAGCACCAACGAGGAACTGAATTCTGTCAACGAAGAATTGCACACGGTAAACATTGAGTATCAACAGAAGAACGCGGAGCTCATTGAGTTAAACGAAGATCTCAATCATCTGTTTGCCAGCACCAATATTGCCACACTATTTCTGGATAGTGATCTTAGAATCCGCCGCTTCACGCCATCAGTCGCAGATATTTTCGAGCTATGCGAGCGAGATATTGGGCGGAAGATTACGGCCTTCAGTCACCACCTTGAATTCATTGACCTGCATCATCTCATTGCCGGAGTTCTTGAAGACGGCGCAAGTATTCAACAAGAGGTGAGGGACCAGACCGGAAGGTACTTTTTCCTGCGACTGTTGCCCTATCGATCAAGCGATGTGCTAGCAGGTGTCGTTCTGACCTTGACCGACATAAGCGGCCTGGTGGAATCAAAGCACTTGGTGGCTCAGTACCAACAGCGGCTTCAGGATGCCATCGATGCGGTACCCGTGTTCTTATCCTTTGTGAATCACCAGCAGAGGTACGAATTCGCCAATAAAGCCTATCGTCAACTGGTTGATGACGATGAATGCGTGATAGGCAAGTCGGTACTTGAAGTCATTGGGCAAGAAGCTTACGAGGTCTCCAAAGGACACCTCGAGCAAGCATTGCTTGGACAGCCTCAGCAATTTGAGCAGAAACTGCAAAAACCAAGTGGGGAAATCTACCTCAGTGTGGCCTATGTTCCGGCCCGAAATCGCGACGGAATCGTAAGCGGTGTCTATGTAGCTGCTACGGATGTGACAGAGGTAAAGCAAGCACAGAGAAACCTCGCGCGTGCTGTTCGTTCGGCTCGTAAGGCCAACCAAGCCAAAAGCGACTTTTTGGCGAAGATGAGTCACGAAATTCGCAGCCCGATGACAGCCATCCTGGGATTTGCGGATATTCTGGATGAACAGCTGGAAAATCCAGATAACAAGAACGCAGTTGAAGTCATACGCCGTAATGGCGAGCATCTTCTGGAAATCATCAACGACATACTTGACCTGGCACGTATCGAGGCCGGCAAGCTGGTTTTGGAGAACTCCCAATTCGATGCCCGACAATTACTCGTCGAGTGTTTGAACACGGTGATTCCCAAAGCCGATCAGTACGAGGTGTTGATGGAATTGGACGTGACCGAGGATTTTGCCGGCATCATGCGGGGCGATCGACGCAGACTGCGACAAGTGATCATGAACTTGCTCACCAATGCAGTGAAGTTCTCCAGCGGGGGACGCGTGGTACTAGAGGGCCGACGGGCTCAAGAGCAGCTACGGGTCACAGTAATTGACAATGGCTGCGGCATTCCGCAAGAAGTCCAAAAGTCACTCTTTGAGCCCTTCTGCCAAGCGGACAATTCCAACGAACGAAAATTTGAAGGGACTGGCTTGGGCCTGACAATCAGCAAACAGCTGGTTGAGCAGATGGGAGGAAACATCCAAGTTGAAAGCCAAGTGGGTCTGGGTTCCAAATTCAGGATTTTGCTCCCCTGGGCCAGCCCCCAGGAGGCAACGCAAAGTACGATCGATCATGCCGCCATGGATTCGCGCTCGCCCAGGTTGGATGGTCACAGGATTCTAGTCATTGATGATCGAAGGGATATTCGGTTCTTGGCGGAGCATATTTTGTCGGACGCCGGCGCGCAGGTAGTTACGGCTAAAGATGGACAGAGCGGAATCGATCAAACCATTCGGATGAAGCTCGGCGACGAAAGCCCCGACCTCATCATCACCGACATTCAGATGCCCGAGATGGACGGCTTCGAAACGACCAAGCGATTACGGGACCAGGGATATCAGGGGCCCGTACTGGCACTTAGTGCATCTGCCATGGCGTCAGATCGGGCCCGCGCTCTCGCGGCAGGTTGCGACGAACATATCGCTAAGCCCATACGTCGCAAGCCATTTCTGAAGTTGATCCGCGAGCTGTTGGATTAACTTTCCGGCTCCTTCACGGCTTGGCTCAAGTACGATCACGGAACAAGCCAGCCGCGAAATAGTGGGCGGTGTACCTCGGTTTGGCATCTTGAATCGCCACACCGTCAGCCAGCTTCGGCGGCTATGAAGTCCACTTAGGGTGTGGGATAAAGTGAGTGAATTGCTAAAGTTGCGGTTGGCTTCTCTGCCTGCCTGCCGCTCCCGGCGGTTGCTGGTTTTCTAAGTTTCGGCCACCCACACTGACTGAACCGATATGCGAGAGTTTCTGTTAAAGCTTTTTGACACTTCGGATTTCCCAGCCCGCTGGTACTGCGGCAATTGGTCAGACTTTCTTGGGTGGATGCACATTGCTTCGGACATCGCTATCTCCATAGCCTATTTTGCGATTCCGCTAGTCCTTGTTTACTTCGTCCGCAGGCGGAAAGACGTCCCTTTTACAAGAATCTTCTGGCTCTTCGCCGCCTTCATCATGGCCTGCGGTCTCGTACACCTGACGGAGGCTTGTATTTTCTGGTATCCGGTATACCGAGTTTCCGGCCTTCTGAAGTTGATTACTGCTCTGGTTTCGTGGACTACCGTACTCGCCTTGATCCGGATCACTCCCAATTTCTTGCATCTTCCATCGATCGCCGCCAGCAATGACAAGTTAAGGCACGAAGTTGCACAACGCAAAAGAACCGAGGCGGAGCTCCGCCAGGCCAAGGAGCGTCAAGACGCGATTCTCACGGCCACGCGTAGCATCATCTGGACCACGGATCGCAATGGCGCTTTCACCAGTCCCCAGCCTACCTGGGAACGCTACACCGGGCAGGCTTGGGAGGAGTATCAGGGCTTCGGCTGGGCCTCAGCAGTTCACGAACAAGATCGTTCCCATCTACTCGAGCAATGGTCACAGGCGATTGAATCGGGAGATGCTTACCGGGCCAGCGGCAGACTTTGGCATCAGGCGACGCAGGAATATCGACGATTTGTGGTGGAAGCTGTGGCGGTACGAAATCCCGATGGCACGATTCGCGAATGGGTCGGAACCGTTGACGACGTAGAGCGTCAGCTGCAAATGGAATCGACACTGGGATCGGTGCAATCGGAATTGGCAATTCAGAAACGCGAGTTGGAGTTGATCTACGAGACTGCTCCCGTGGGCTTGTGTCTGATCGATCGTGAACTGCGGTATCTACGCATCAATGAGAAATTAGCTGAAATCAACGGTTTGCCGATCGACGCGCACTTGGGGCGTCGCGTTGACGAACTGCTGGGAGAGCTATCCGAGGTCGTAAGTCCGATTTATCGCCAGGTCTTCGAAACCAAAATGCCGGTATTGGACGTCGAGGTTGTCGGCAAAACCCCGGCATCGCAGGAGAGCCGTGTGTGGCTTACGAGTTTTTTTCCCTTGCATCTTCCTTTAAAAAAAGGGCTTCGTCAGAAGAATCTGTGGGTGAATTTTGGTTCCGGTAGGGCGCCCAAATTGTGATAGAGGGCAGTTTCGTAAGCTTCTTGTGTCCGGAAGCCATATGATTTTCTGGTGATCAGTTTTAGTTTGTTGTTTAAGCCTT
>JANSWS010000717.1 GCA_024743355.1 bacterium | reverse complement strand
AGGACGACGGTATCACCGATCTGGAATCCGGCGACATTGCTGACGACCACTTGGTTCTGACCGGCCAGAGCAAAAGCAGCCAGACTGCTGCTGGGTGTATTGTCGAGGATCGATCCCTCGGCCAACAGGCTAATGTCGCCGCTGCCTGCATCCAGGCTGGTCAGCAGCAAGTCACCCTCGTTGTCAACAGCCAGACGAATATCGCCACCGGCTGACTGAACGCTGATTCCGGTTTGCATGTCGATGCCCATCAAGGCATCGGCCGCGGCGTTGGCGGCAAACAGATAGATATCACCTCCTCCGGTGAACACATCGTCGTTGAGATCGAGATCGTCGCCGGCAATCAATGAGATGTTACCGTTGTTGCTGACGATGGCTGCATTCACCACCAAGTCCGTGGCTGCGCGCACAAGAATGTCGGCATTGATGCCTGTGGCTTGGACACCGAGCCCGTCGGCGATAATGCCATCATTGATAGTGATTGAGCCGTTGGTCGCATCCAGGGTGACCAGCTTGATATGCCCTGCCGCATCGGTAGTTCGCAGATCGGAGAGACTGTCGTCGGTGCGGGTGGTGAGTGTGGAGTTCAGGTTGACTTGCTGAACTCCAACGGGTCCTGTCGAGTCGACGAGTACATCATTCTGTTCGGAGACATAGATGCCATCGGCGCTGCGTGCGGCCAGCACATCGACTTGGGTGTCGATAGCGCGAATGTTGAGATCCGGTGTGCCGTTGAGAGTATCGGCGGCTCCGATTTGTCCCTGTTGATTGCCGGGGGCGGCGTTTTGTGTGCCATCGGCGTTGACCACTGCATCGGCCCACATCCGCAGGCTGTTGGCGATCACGTTGATGGCAGCCGCATTGTTGTCGGTGATCGATCCTTCAGCCAGCAGACTGACGTTGGCAGCGCCGGCATTGAGAGACGCAAGCAGCACATCGCCTTCGTTGTCAGCCACCAATCGAATATTTCCTCCGGCGGAGGAAATGCTGCTGCCAGACTGCATGAGAATGCCACTGACTGCATCGTTGACATTGTTGCCCGCGAATAGATAGACGGTGCCTTGTGCATCCAAGAAGCCGTTCGTCGCAACATCGGCCGATAAATTGATATCATCTCCAGCCAATAAGCTGATATGACCACCAAACTCATCGGGTTGTAGATCCGCATCATTGCCATCGCCGCCTTCTGCAGAAATGTCAGCGAAGATCGATAAATCACGTGCAGCTGAGATTCGAATCGCTCCTGCCTCACCAGGCAGAACTACGCTTCCGCCGTCGTAGTCGACTCCATCCGTTACAGTCTCTGCTTGCAGCGTCACGTCTCTGCCGGCGTCCAAGATGGAATTGCCTGAACGCTCCCCAGACTTGTCACCCGTGGTGGTGATGGAGCCAGGTGCCGTGCTGGAGATATCGCGTCCAGCATCGACGGTCACGTAACCACCGAGAGTGGTCGTCGCCTGATTCAGCTGCACGTCGCGGTCGGCATTGATATCGATCTTGATGGTGGCTGCCAGTTCGGTGGAAGTCATCAGCGTGCCGTTGACGATCACATCGCCGTCGGTGCCCGAGGCATCGCCGTCCTGGGCGGTCAAGGTGATGACGCCGCCCTCGCCCATGATGGTGGGATCGTTGGTTGTGCCTCCCAACGCGTTGATCGCGGCCGTGGTGATATTGCCATTGGCGGCGACAATAGTGATGTCACCCGCATCGCTGTCGAGGTTGCTGGCGGCATTGTTCAGTCCGCTGCTGTTCAGCGCGGCCAGTAGACTCACACCGCCGTCCGCGTTGAGCGTGATGTT
>JANSWS010000533.1 GCA_024743355.1 bacterium | reverse complement strand
CGCGGTCGCCGCATGCAAGACGACGGTCATCAGCAGGCTCTCGCTATCCTGGAGATTGGAGCCCAAGATCACCTTACCAATTTCAAGGTGACCACTGCTGCTGACAGGCAGGAATTCTGTCAGCCCTTGAAGAACACCGAGAATAACGGCATTGAGAATTTCCGGATCCATCTGCGTATATCTTGGTTTTGAGAGATCGCCCCCAAAACGCCAGTCAGCATTAGGGCTCCGGCCAAATTAGGGATAAAGAATCGAGAATGCAGCCATCGCTTCCGCTGCTTGCGGCAGCCTCATTCGAGCAAATGTAGGTGAAGCTGCCTGACGGGTGGCGAACCGCTGGTTTCTGCGCTAAGTTTCCGACCCTGGCCACGACCGCTGGTAGGGATTGCAGCAGTCGCACTTCCTGGGCTGGTCTTCAGAGCCGTAGATTTGCTGTCCGAGCAATCGACTTAGCTTGAAGGCTAGGCGGGTAACAACAGGCTGCCGGCGTAGCCGACAACTTGAGATTTGTCACCGGTAACGTCGGCCGAGGTTGCGTAATCCAGCTCCACGACTTTAAACTCGCGGCCAAGTTGTCGTAAGGTCTCCATCACGAAGGCTGCTGGGACCTGGCCGCACATGCTGATTTCGTGCTCGCGGCAAGTGTCCAACAGTTTTTGGGGATCGCCACTAGCCATGGCGTCCAAAGCCAATCGATCTCGACGGCGATTTTCGCTGTCGGGTGCGTAGTGATTCATATCGCTGGAAATAACCAGTAGCGGCAATTCAGGTAGACCGGACAAGAATTCAGCAAATTCCTTGGCGGCTGCCTGGATATCATCCCAGCTGCCTCCATTCAGAGCGATTCCCACGACCTTGCATGCGGGATCCAGCCTTTCCAGGATGGGGAGCTGAACTTCGATCCCATGTTCTTGTTGGTGGGCTGCGGCATCCAACTGCAGCGGCGTTACGGCATCGGCGATTTGTCGAGCGAGTTCAGGATCGCCGGCAACGGTGGTGGTTGAGGAGAGTTGCCAATCGTCAAAGGGGCAGACAGACCAGTTGACGCCGTTCGGCGTATGTTTGGGTGAAATGATGACCATGCTGCGGGCAGCCGGCGCTTCCAAACTGCGCCATACCTGGGCGGCAATACGACCGCTGTACTTGATCCCGGCGTGAGGGACCATGATGGCCAAGGGATTTGTTTTTTCGGGTTCATCATCCTTAAAGAGTGTACCAATCATGGCCCGTCGCGCGGCATCTTGGGCGGGATAGAACTTGCCAGCAACCGCCGGAGGTCTGCCCCCCGAGGCAGGCATGGCGATAGGGGCGGATACGCTGAGCAGCTTTGGCAGGGTAGAGACAATCTGCATGCTATGGACCGCAGCGTCTCGCGCGCTGATCGGCAACACCCCACGCAATTTCTCGCGTAGTTGCTCGTAGGTTTGTTCGGGATCGAAAGCGAGTCCACAATGCCGCGCATCGGAGATCAGCAGGGCGCGGCCAGAGGACTCCAGTCCTGACAGATCGGCTCGCATACCATGTCCATGCATGGCGGGATCGAAACCAACGGTCAAGCCAATCTGCATTTGGCCCTGGAAACGCTGCCGCAGGAACATGGACGCCGCCTGTTGGCACATCTGAAAAAGCGTCGATTGCAAGGCGATGCCGGGACGAAAAGAAACTTGCAGCAGATTTCCATGCTGAACCTGACCACCCTCTTCTTCCGGTTCCCAACGCATCGATAGGACTAAGGCGTTGGCGTTTACATCGGGCAACCCTGGGATCACATAGCTGGGAGTGCCTCCACGCACCATCGCTGCAACGTTCTCGCCAGCGACTTGGGCATAGCCTGCAAGTTGCTCCTCAGTCAGCGGCACTGGTTTGGCCATGGGTAGGTCCGCAGGCAGCAGCTCGCTCAGCGATCCGCCCATCGCTCGTCCGTCGAATGTGAACAGCGTGGCATCGGGACTTTCCCAGGATCCAATCGGCAATCCGGCTTTGTTGCACACGGCGTGTAGAAACTGCAGCGAATTCCAACCACGTTCGGTTGCTACCGAAGGCAACAGCAGACCGCTTCGACCATTGCGTTGAATCATCAGTCCATGCCTGCCGATCTTGATGGCCTTTTGCCGCTCGGCACCCTGAGCGGCGATTCGGTTGAAGGGTCCGAGCAGGGTGACATCGATGGTCAAGTAGGGCAGTTCATTGGGGGAGATTGCCGCCATCCGCTGATCTTCGGTGGCCGTCTTAGCAGCCGATGAAGTCAGAGCCTCTGCCAGCGACATGGGGCGCCCCAGGGCTCCACAGCAGCCGCGTAAAATCTCGCCTCGCTTCAGAGTCACAAAGGCGCCCATGACCACCGAGTTGGCCAGGCCCCCAAGTGCTTCCAGCGGTTCTCGACTGCCTTTTCCAAAAACCGCATTGGCTACCAATTTGGCCGCGGTTTGGACAATCAGCTCGCGCTGATCGCTTTCAAGTCGATCGATATTCAGCAAGCTGGGTCGAGTCGCGGCTACTTGGCTTGCAGGGCCGGGTTCCGCCGTTTTCGATGAAGGACTGGGGCTCACTGCGCTCTCCTGTATTCGGTTTCCGTTTGTACGAATGGAATGAACTACGGGGTCCTCAGCACGACAAGCATAATTCTCAATGTGCACTGGCAGCCGACGAGCGCCCCAATCCCCTTTGCCTTCGCCAAATCGACCGGGAATTGTGCATTGACAGGCTGTGCACCGACCCTGGGAGTCCAGGTTGTACTGTCCCAATTGATACCAGTCGCGCTCAACCAGCAAGTGTCCACATTGATGACAGTATGTGTTTTGACGCCGCCGATCGTGGACATTGCCGATGTAGGCATACTTGATACCAGCTGACCAGGCAATCTCCTGGGCCATGATCAGCGTTTCGGGAGGCGTCCTTCCTGTATCCATCATCCTAAAATCGGGATGAAATGCAGTGAAGTGTATCGGAACTTCGTCACCGATGGAATTCACAATCCAATTGCACATTCTGTGCACATCATCCGGATTGTCATTAGCATTCGGAATCATCAGATTGGTTAGCTCGAACCAAACATCCGTTTCTTGTTTCAGGTAGACCAGGGTGTCCAAAACGGGCTGAAGATGGGAATACGTGACCTTCTGGTAAAACTCTTCGGTGAATGCCTTGAGATCGACGTTGGCAGCATCCATGTATTCGAAAAACTCTTGCCGGGCTTCGGCGGTGATGTAGCCAGCCGTGACCGCAACGTTCTTAACGCCTGCCGCCCGGCAGGCTTTGGCGGTGTCGATCGCATACTCAGCCCAAATCACCGGGTCGTTATAGGTGTAAGCGACACTGTTGCAGTGGGATTCGCAGGCAGCTCGGGCTATCGCATCCGGTTCGGCCGTGGCGCTCAGCCGCTGCGTCTCTCGCGACTTCGAAATGTCCCAGTTCTGGCAGAATTTGCAGCCCAGATTGCAGCCGGCCGTCCCGAAACTCAGTACAGGTGTGCCAGGAAAGAAGTGGTTGAGAGGCTTCTTTTCGATCGGGTCGATACAAAAGCCAGTGCTTCTCCCATAAGTCGAAAGCACCATCTCACCGCCACGGTTCTCACGCACGAAGCAGAAACCACGGTCGCCTGGCTTGAGGCTACACTTTCTAGGACATAGCAAGCAGTCGATACGCTTTCCATCAGCGGTTGCTTCCCACCAGGCGGCCGACGATGCACCGTCAACAAATCGTTTGAGCTGGATGTCGCAATAGTGTTCCATGCACGAATTGTAGACGATTTTTTTACAAGTCAATCTACGGGCAAGGCGGCGACCGCTCGTACTCTGTCCAAGCAATTCAAAACGTTCAGCAAAAGCTTGAGCTCGGGCGATTTCCGGCCAGATTCGATCAGGAGAAAACCGTGGAGAATCAGTTCGTTGTGGCTGGTGTGCAATTAGATGTGCAACTCGGAGACAAACAGGCGAACCTCGATCGCATTCAATACTGGCTTGAAGCGCCTCACACCGAAGCCGCACAATTGCTGGTGTTCCCAGAGTGCACGCTCACGGGCTATTGTTTCTCTTCTCGGGACGATGCGATGCAGGCGGCCGAGGAGATTTCCGGCGGCTATGTGCGACAGCTGGTCGAAATGGCTCAGGATTTTCGAAAGCTGCTGTCCATCGGAATGCTCGAGCGCGATCAGAATCAACTTTATAATTGCTGCTTGCTGATTGGGGCCAATGGCAAAATTGTCCGCTATCGCAAAACCCATCTGCCATTCTTGGGTGGAGATCGCTTCGTCTCCGCCGGCGATCAAGCTCCGCCCGTGGTAAATCTGCGGGAATTGAATTCGATGGAT
>JANSWS010000090.1 GCA_024743355.1 bacterium | reverse complement strand
GTCACCACAGGGCCGTTTTCAGGCGGAAGCCCAACTCTTGAGTGGACGTGAATTCTTGCAGGCCGAGGCTTACGGCAAGCACCTGATCTATCGCTTTGCCGATTCCGATGCCATGCATGTGCATCTGGGCTTGTACGGCAAATTTCGACTGCACAAGAATCCTCCCCCCGAGCCGCGGGGTGCGGTCCGCGTGCGCATGATTGGCAACCAACGGAGCTTTGACTTGAATGGGCCCAATCAATGCCATCTCATATCGAAACAGGAGTTGACCGCGCTGCTATCTCGAATCGGTCCAGACCCGCTCCGCAAAGATGCCGATCCCGAGCGAGCCTGGCGACGCATACACCGCAGCCGCTCGCCAATTGGCGCATTGCTGCTCGATCAATCCGTGATTGCGGGTCTGGGCAATATTTACAGGGCCGAGATTCTTCACATCCTGGCCATCCATCCGGAACGTGCCGGATCCCAAATAAGCCGACGTGAATTCGACGAAATATGGCAGCTTTCCAAACGCCTTTTGAAGATCGGCGTTCAATACAATCGCATTATCACCGTGGACCGCGATGAGGTTAGTAAACCGCTGAGCCGGTTAACATCCGGCGAGCGTTTACAGATTTATAAGAAACCCACTTGCGGGCGTTGTGCTGCCGACGTTTTCTACTGGGAACTTGGAAAT
This sequence comes from bacterium, assembly GCA_024743355.1. Classification (GTDB taxonomy): domain Bacteria; phylum Planctomycetota; class Planctomycetia; order Pirellulales; family Pirellulaceae; genus Aureliella. Next base: position 20,297 of record JANSWS010000090.1, on the reverse strand, counting down.
CGCACGGTGTATGCATGCGATAACTGCCAGACCTGAAATCCGGTGCGACTCTTTTTTGTTCAAGCTTCGATGAGCACAACCATTGCCCAGATGATCAACGCATTACCGCCACACCTGGCGGAACGCGTCTCCGAGCAAGCCTTGCCAGCAGCATCGGCATTACCCATGTCCGATGGCAAGTTCGTGCTGTATTGGATGCGAACGGCCATGCGCTTTGAGGAAAATCCCGCGTTGGACGTAGCCCGCTTCGCTGCCCATCAACTCAATCTGCCTCTGTTGGTCTATCAAGGCCTTTCCCAACGTTACCCTTACGCCTCGGATCGGCATCACGCTTTTATTATGCAGGGCGTTCGCGATCTTCAGCAGAGCGCGAAACAGTTCGAGATTAGTTATGCCTTCCACCTAGAACGACCTGGGGCCGAGGACGATTATCTGCGCCAGTTGGCCGTCACCTCAGCTTTGGTAATCACGGAAGACATGCCCACAGCACCACCCCGCGTGTTTCTGAGAGCATTGAGGGTCAAGGAACCTACGCCAGTTCTATTGACTGTCGACACCGCCTGCGTGGCACCCATGCGACTGGTAGGCAAAGCCTTCGATCGCGCCTTTGCCTTTCGCAGCAAGACCAAAGACCTCTATCGCCAACGCGTTGGCCGGCGCTGGCCAGAATTCGAGTTTTCCGTCGAGCCCTTCAACAAGGATGAATTGCCATTTAGTCCTGTTGATCTCCATTCAGCGTCGATCGAGGACTTGATCGCCGAATGCGCGATCGACCACAGCGTATGGCCGGTGGTCGACACGCTCGGCGGTGGGCGAGCGGGCTACCAAAGATGGGATCAATTTCTGGCATCTGGCTTAAAGGGTTATGCGAGAAATCGCAACAACGCGCTGCTGGATGGCGTGAGCCGGATGTCTGCCTATTTGCACTACGGGATGGTTTCGCCGATGCGTTTAGCCCGCGAGGTAGCCGCGCGGGACGAAGCCGGAAGTGAAAAGTACTTGGATGAGCTGTTGATATGGCGTGAACTGGCTTATTGCTTCTGCCGCTTTCGGGCTGACCATGGTCGCTGGTCCGCGCTGCCCGCTTGGGCCAGACAAACCTTGGAGGAACATCAAGCGGATTCTCGGCCACGCTTATACTCCTGGGAAGAGCTTGCTCGCGGAAATACAGAAGATGAACTGTGGAATGCCGCCCAGAAGTCGCTGTTGATTCACGGAGAGCTGCACAACAACCTGCGAATGACTTGGGGCAAAGCCTTACTGAACTGGACTCGATCTCCGCGTACCGCTCTGAAGCGAATTATTGATCTCAACCATCGTTTTGCTTTGGATGGACGCGATCCAGCATCTTACGGCGGAATCCTATGGTGCCTGGGACAGTTTGATCGCCCATTTGCGCCCGCACAGGCGATCTTCGGTACGGTCCGCACACGACCGCTTTCCGTGCATGCACAACGCTTAGATCCCATCAAGTATGCTGCCCTAAGCAGCGTTAGCCGGGCTCACCCCAAACCGACGGTGGCGGTCATTGGTGCCGGTATGGCTGGCAGCTTGGCCGCCCGCACCCTGGCCGATGCCGGTTTGTCAGTAACTGTCTTTGAGAAGAGTCGCGGGGCAGGGGGACGGATGGCCACGCGGCGAACGGATTTCGGCAGATTCGACCATGGAGCCCAGTATTTCACCGCTCGCGACGCAGGCTTTCGCCGCCTGGTCCGCTCATGGGTCGATCAGCAACTGGTCAGGGAATGGAACGCTAGGATCGTCTCCTTCGACGGCCCAACCAGCTTTGATGTTCGAGCCAGATCGACCCAGCGCTTCGTCGGCGTGCCGGGCATGAATGCAATTCCCAAGCATCTCATCCACGGAGCCGTAGCCCGCGGTGCCAATTTGCACGTCGAGACTCAGGTCGAAGGCTTGCAGAAAGCCGGATCGCAGTGGCTATTGAGAGATGCGGACGGTCATGAATTAGGAGCCTTCGATCGCGTCCTTGTGTCCGCTCCGGCCGCGCAAAGTGCCCGCATTCTGGCTTGCGATGACGAGCTGCATTCGCAGCTTCTGCAGTTGCCCATGAATCCTTGCTGGGCTGTCATGCTTAGTCTCGAGAAACCGCTTTCCACCGACTGGGATGCGGCCTTTGTCAACTTTGGTCTATTGCGATGGATTGCCCGGAATCGCACCAAGCCTGGCCGTGAGAGCTCTCTCGAGACGGTTACTCTGCACGCGAATCCGGAATGGTCGCGAGAGAACCTAAAGCAACCGCAGGACTGGATCGCTCAACAGCTGTTCGATGAGTTCCAGCGCGTAACGGGACTTGCCATCGATACTCCCGTTCATTTGGAAGCCCATCGTTGGCGCTATTCCATCCCATTGAAAGCGGCATCCCGCCGCTGCCTAGTCAACCGAGACGGCACGCTCTTGGCTTGCGGCGATTGGGCAGCCGAGCCGCGCGTAGAAGGCGCGTTCCTGAGCGGTGCCGCGGCCGCGGGACGCATCCTGGGAAAACTGAGCTGCACCAGCAAGCCAGGCGAACAATTGATGCTGGATCTCAATCATTAAGTCGCGGCCGTCGATGAGATACGAAACGGTTCCGCAAATTTGACAATCTCCTAGTTGGATCTGCCCTTTTTACAAATACGATCAGAGCCAGAACAACACTCAGGAAGCTTGTTCAAGGCGACTTGGATTGGGGCAGCGCGGCACCCAGATTCGATGTCAAACAGTGCAAGGCGCCCCCGGCTGGCGCCAGACCAGAACAGTCGATCGAAACGATTTCCCAGTCTGGTAGCAGTTTCTGGTAGATCCCGCGAACCTCATCCTCCATCTGCGGACTGGCAGTCGACCAGGATGGAATCAGCAGCTTGCCGTTAGCAAAAAGTACGTTGGTGTAGTTAATAAACTGTGCCGTTCCCGCGGGCGGCATGGACACCCGCACGACCTGCATCGGCTTACCGTCAACGCGAATTTCTGCCAGTCGAGCGGCATGCCGATCCAGCAAGGCTGCGTTCGGATTCCGGCGATCGCGGTATTCGGCCACCACCACCGTGTCGCTGCTAATGAAGGTCATGAAAAGATCGATGTGCCCCGTCGATTCACCCAATAATGGATCGATGAAAACAATCTCCTGTGCCCCAGTAATACGACGGAGTTCGCTTTCACAAGTCTGGGAGCTGAATCCCGAAGCAATATTGCGTTCCATTACGTTTGTCGAGCAAACGACCAATCCGTGGCCATTGGTAAGAATCGCTCCGCCCTCGACCGACAAAGCCGATCGGTAGCGGGCCGTGCTCCATAGATCGGACAGTATGCCTGGTAATCCATCCACTTCCACTCGCGGTTTCATCGTGTCTCGCACCACATGCGAATCGATCCAGATCGAGTCCCCCAGCTTGGAGCGACCCGCGATAGGCCCCATGTCACGCAGCCAGGGAGAATCCAAACTCGCAAACACGATCTGGACTTGCGACGACGCGATCTGATTTTGCTCTAGAAAATCGGTCACATCTCGGTGCTCCGAATCATCCGAGCAGACTACCGTCAATCTGAGTCGATCGTGGCAGTTGCGGATAATTTGCTTCACCAATTCCTGAACCGCCGGATACCCCGACCAAGTCACTGCCATCCCATTCTGCGTCTCAAATTCCGCCAGCATGTGGGACTCCACGGACAAAGAGGGAGCTACCACGGTTGCCGGAACATCGTAAAGCCAATTCCAATTCAGCAGCGGCAAGCCGGCATCGCTGCGCGGGTCGGCCACAACTTGCTCAAGCAAGTTCATCTGCTGTCGGACCAAGCGCTTACCCCGCTGATATCTTCGCAGTGAGACGATTTCGGTCTCGAAGTTTGTTTTCGTGCACTCATCGATGAGAAAGTCGAGCAGGTTATCGGCAGCTTTCAAGATCCTTGAAGCAGCCGCGTAGTCTTCGTCGGTCAGCAACTGTAAGGCCATAGCTATTTGCGTATCGCAAAGAATTTCGGACGCAGGTCCCATCTCGGCGACTGCCCCCGCTGCAACCAGAGAATGGTTGGCCGCATTGATGGCGGACTTATCAGTTCGTCCTAGAGTATGGCTCACTATCGATTGATTGCGCAGCGCCAAAGCCCGTGTCTCGACTTCGACCGGATAGGCCTCCAACAGTTGTGCCGCAATCTCGAAATGTTGCAGGGCCGTTTCGTGTTCGCCCAGATCACAGCTTGCTACCCCAAGCGTGTTGTGAATGAGACCCTCCAGTCGCTTGTCCTGGGCTTGCTGAGCAAGCTCAAGTGCGGATCGAAGGCTGTTGAGAGCCAAGCTGTACTCGCCGGCTAGCAATTCCAGCTGAGCCAGACGAAATCTGGCCTGGGCGGGAATCGAAGGCAACAGATCGCTAAGTTCGCGATGCTGACCCAGGGCTTGTAGTTCGCGACGACAACGCTGTACAAAGGCCAGAGATTCCCGCGTCTGGATACCTCTGCGACCTTGCAACGAGATGAATTGCTGATGCTCGGAGAACAGAACAGCCGCCTCTTCGACCTCCTGCGATAGCCTCGATTCCTCAAGCCTCGAGAGATTCTGGATCTTGGCGTGCGAACTGTTCAACGAAAACGCCAGCCAACAACCGACCGCCAGAATAAGCGCGGCGCTGAGCGGCCACCACCAAGGTGGTTTATGACTGTCTACGGTGGGCTGAGGTCGAGCAGATCGAAATCCCTGATCCCGTACAGACTTGCCTTTCGATTTTGTATTCGACTCGCGAGTTCGCATCGGGATGTGCCTTCGCCAGCTTACGCTCACAGCTTGGGCGACACAACATAGCGCGTGCAACCACAGCCAGACAGGGATGTTCGTCCGCACGTGAGTTTGGAAATCAGGAAAATCCCAAATTCAATAGCTCTCTGACCGCTCGCCTTCTGGCTGCCGTCTTTCGATCATGTCTGGAGAAAGGCTCAGGTTTCCTCGGGTGACGAGACGATCTTGCCTCCGGACTTGAGCTCAAAATTGGCCTCGTTTCGCTGCCCCTCCACGACCTCAAACTCCAGCTCAGTTTGCTGGTTGTATTGAATGGGAATGGTCTCCTTGCTGCCCGGAACCTTGTTGCCGTCCGCGTCCTCGTAGGGATCGCTGAGAGTGGTGATCCGCACACGATTCTTACCGGGAATGGTCCCCTTTCGCCCGGCGGAGAAATTCAGCTCATACTCACCCGACTCATTCGTCTTGGCCGCAGCCGGTCTGCCACCCGTAAGCGGCACGAAGACTACCGTTGCGTTGGCCAGTGGCTTATCGTCCATCGTGACCTTGCCCACGACGCTTGAGATTTCAGGCCCGCTGGGACCGCAACCGACAAGCCAACCCAGTAATACCGACAAGCTGAAGGCAGCCGCTAGCCGCCGATGTTTGTTGAACAAATTTGCAATCTCCGAACGCGATACAACACCCAACTTGTTACCAGTCCGTCCTGGCCGCACCGCGAAAGCGCACTCCCGCGGGCAGCCTGCACAAACCATTGCCCAAACGATTTAGAGATCCAGGCCTTCCAGCACCAATCCGTCCGAAGCCGAGTAGAGCCTCTGGTAGGTACCGTAAGGCAAGCCGTTTACCGTTTGCCGAAACGCGTTGGCATTATTGATCCAGGGAGTCGAAGTGTGGTCGATATTTTCGCTGATGAAGTGAACCGAGCCATCGGCGAAGCCAAACTGTGCTCCACCCACGTGATTGCTTCCGGCGGTTCGGTGAGGCTGGGGATTGCCTTCCGCGGCGGTCCAGTTCATGGGCCATTCACCGTTAACCATCAACGCATTCGTGGCACCGGTCGCGTACAGAAGCTGGTCCGACGAGCCGTAAATGCGGCTGCGATTTCGCAAGCCACCGTCCATCATCCACTTGGTCTCGCAGATCATGACCGAATTGCTTGTGCCGTCTGTAAGATTGGCGATCCCGTAGTTTTGAGTGCGGTTATTGCGCTCGAATACGCCGTTAAATCGCAGAGCGTTTCCGTCCCCCGTACCGCCTTGCCATCCGTTGTAGGAGCTGCCGGCGCCCTGGTAGCTACTGGTAGCGGAAGGCTGAATGGCTCCATCATTCCAAGTCAAAGGCTTGGTATCGGAAGGACAACTGAAAACCGAAAGGGGAGTCGCGCACAACAGACCATTCTGAGTGATGGTCTTTTCCATGATCACAAAGCGCTGATCAAAGCTGTTGTACAGATTGGTCTGCTCCACGAACGGCAGAACAGAAAACCCCCAGCCAAAACCCATGCCTCCGTCGGCTGTGCCGCCCCCGCGATGAATACCACGATAATGGTGCCCGTAGGAGAACCGCTTGTGAGCATCGTGGTAGTTGTGGGCTGCCAGAACCAGTTGCTTCAGATTGTTGCTGCAAGACATGCGGCGGGCAGCTTCGCGGGCGGCTTGAACCGCGGGAAGTAAGAGACCCACCAAAATTCCGATGATGGCAATAACCACCAACAGCTCGACCAGAGTGAAACCAGACCTTCGTCGTGTCATAGAACGACTCCCAAATAAGACCCAAAAACCAAAAACGAGATTCCTGAGCTAAGCAAGGAAGTCTTTGACGTAGACCGCCGAAGCAGTTCGGACTTGCGGCCCGCTGGGCATCACGCATCGCCATCACATTGCAAAGAGGATTAACGTCTAACCAAGTAGACGACGACGAGTTTCGCCGAATCAAAAAAATATTTTGATTACAAAATCGCAAACAATCGGGTAGCGTTCCGCACGCCAATTCTGGCAGACCTTGGGCGATTTAACTCACGGGAAAACAATTCACCCTTGCAATGCACGCAGCAAGCAAAACGCTCCGCGCGATGGCTGGTTAAACGCCCGCAACTCGGCCTTACTCCGGCGGCCTCCCACGGAAGTGCCAGCTTTCTGACCGTGGGCTGACCTGACTCGACAGTTCGCCCGCCATGCTAGTTATCCGACAAGGCAGTTACCCGGCAAGCGAACTACATCAACAAACCGACGCACCCGAGATTGGCACTCGGGTGCGTTGGCCAACAAAACTTGACATGGTCCTTGGACCGTTACCTGCGCTTTCTCGGAAAGCTCGGCAAAGAGAATCCCTTGGTTGCCGGTCGTGCGGCCGCGGCATTGTCGATCGCGATATCCAAATACCACATTAGGCTGTCGATTTGCGACGTTACCGCGGTAGATTGCGAGTCTCCCACGAACACAATGAGTGTTTCGCACCACAAGCGGGCCGCCTGATAGTCTTCGAGCGCCTCAGCCCACAATGAATCGTCGTCGTTCATTAAGGCATCGTAACAATGTAGGAATGCCTCGTCACAGAAGTCACTGATCATCAAAGCAACCTCTCCGTCAATCCCGCTGGTAATCGTGTCGGCCAAGCCATTGGCTATTACCTTGCAATGGTAGCCGTAGACGTAGGCGTTGTACTGACTGGCGTTCTCCGCAAAGCTGGTGGGATGCTGCGCTCGAACCGACCCTGCCATTAGTGTCACACCGACCAATCCCCCCAAGACAACTCTCGCGATCCCTTGACTATTCATCTCAAACCCTCCCAATGCTTGTGTTTCCTGCGAGCTGAACCCTTCAACTCGACGCAATGGAGAGCGTTAAGAAGTACAGACCGCAACAACCTTTTCGGGAACTTTCTCAGCAAAGCTGAAGCTACCTTAAGGGAGGCGAATCCTTGGCGCCCAAAAACAGCTGCCCTCAGCTTTCGGTTTTTTTGTCCAAGGCAGGCGGCAACTCAATGCTGGCTGGATCGTCGGCAGTGGCTACCGTCTTCCATTCCTGGTCGTCGAAATCAAAATCGGCTATGGAATCGATGGGCATCTTCAGATAGCGCCCATGCCCTTCCACCGCTACGCGACCGTTAGGCAGCAGGATCGCGCCTTCACCTTCGAAATGCCGGCTAGTTTCCTTGGTTATCCAACCCACGGCTTGAATCTCAGCGGCCAGCGGGACCGGCTTGCGAAAGCGCGTTCTGAGTTCAATGGTGACACCCCAGATGGCGTCGCCTTGCGTCACCCGGATGGCCCGGCCAATGGTCTCATCCAGCATGGCCGCGGCAATGCCGCCGTGCAGTCTGCCGGGATAGCCCTGCAAATGCTCGCCCGGCGTGAATTTGCCGACCACCTTGCCGTCCTCCAATTCGTAGAACGAAGCTTGCAGGCCGGGATCATTCTGCAGCCCGCAAACCAGGCACATCTTGGAATTTGGTTGCTTGCCCACGACGCGATGCTGGTGCAAAGTGCTCTCTCCAGTTTGAGAAAAACTTCAGGTAGCCGATTCCGAGTTTATTCGTCTTGCAGCCTTGCGCGAATCCGAGCCAGGTCCACCCGGCTATTGAGCGCTGGCTGAACAGCAGTTTGGATAGCATCATGCACCGAAGCTACAGCCAAACGGCTCCGGATTCCTAACGAATCGAGTTAGGACCGTCGCACGCAAGCCATCCAACACGCCTGGAAGCAACAAATGCCTGACATTCCTGCAGGGCGCGAACTGGCATTTCTGTATCTACTGCTCTTGCATGACGTACGCGTGTACGTGTAAGCTGACGTACAGCAGTACGTGAAGCGATCCGAGCCGTACTAGCGAACTTGACGTGATATCTCCGTCTTTCGTTCAAGGAGGAAGCTGATGGCAGAGCGGCCAGTTCTTAGCAAATGGGAAATGGACGTCGCCCGCGTCGTGTGGGAGATAGGTCCAGCCTCTGTTCGCGAAATTCACGAACACCTTTCGAAGCAACGTCAAATCGACTTTACGACGGTGCAAACTTATCTCCGCCGCATGGAATCTAAGGGCTATCTTAATTCCAGTCTCAAGGGACGCATTCGCATCTACTCCTCGCGGACGCGACCTGGAACCGTAATCCGGGAAAATGTCAACGAGTTGGTCGACCGACTTTTTGGCGGCGAGTATATGCCCCTGGTTCGTCATTTGATCGAAGACCGTGGCGTGGATCGCGAGAAAATCGCGGAACTTCGCGAGCTGATTGAAAGACTAGAAACAGAGCAGCAGCAGAAAGGCACTGCTGATGAGTAATCCGGAGTTTCTCAATCTGCTCTTCGTCCAAACCTGGCAGGTTGCCATAGTGGCTATAGCTGTTGGGGCTGTGACGCGGTACTTGGCACGCAGTCAGCCCCAGCTGTCTCACCTGTTATGGGGCTTAGTGCTGTTGAAAGTATTGACCCCACCGCTGTGGTCGAGCCCAACCAGCGTTTTTGCTTGGCTTGCTCGCGGCGAAAATGTCGTCCTTCAATCGCTGCAAACTGCCTCCCAAACAAACCTTGGGGATGATCGGGGCCGGGTTTCATCGTTGACGCTGTCTCAACAGCCTGCGATCAGGCTTGAATTGCAATTGGCGGCTAGCAGCACGGCAACTCGGCGGACCGCCGAAGCTGCATCCCTCACAGAAACACAACTCGAGGTTTCCAGCACCCGCGAGATCGACTCGCTGAGCCGACGGCTGTCAAAATTCCTGGTGCCGTTTTGGCTAACAGGCGTGGGAGTCATCGCAATGTTGGGCCTGCTCCGTATCGGGAGCTTCTGGAGGCGGGCGACCCGCCGCACCAGCTATAACATGCCCGATAAGCTAAGTGAGCTTGCGCGACTAGAGCAGCGAATGCAGGCTATGGTCCATCAAACGGCCAGGAAATTAAGGATACGTCGAAAAATCCGACTGCGGATCATCGATGCGCCGATCGGTCCCGCCGTGATTGGGCTAATGCGACCCACAATTCTCATGCCTGCGGGGATCGCCGAGAACCGATCTCCCGAGTTTTTGGAACCGATCCTTGCCCACGAATTGATACATATCCGCCGCGGCGATTTGTACTGGTCCGCTCTGCAGTCGCTGGCAACCAACCTGTTGTGGATTCACCCCCCAGTTAGGTACGCCTCGCGTAAGATATCCATCGAATAGGAACGGAGTTGTGACTAACAGACAATCGCTTGGCTGCAATGCAGTCCCCAAGCTTACGCACGCGGCTTGATCGATGTTTTGGAACGCAAACACCAGTTGCGCAGTGCACCCGCATTGCCTGGAGTGAGACCGATGGATGTGACTCGAAATAGATTGGAGAGAATCATGAGTCTTGGACAAGGAAGTCGCAAGCGGACGCCTGCTTGGATATGGGTTGTGTTTATCGTCGGACTGGCGACGGTTCTTCCCGGCGCGGCACAAATCGTGGCCCAGGAGGAAAACCAACAGCCGGATGGAGCGCGATTCATCGCGCAGCAGGCACAACCTCCAGCAAGGCCACCGATGGTACCACCAGCGGAGGGACCTTGGGCAGGTCGATTTGAGAATGCTGCCATCGAAGTTGGAGATCTTTTGGAGCGTCTATCCGCTTCCGGTGGATACAACTTGGAAGCTGCCCGATCCGTGCTGGAGACTTTGCTGCCCAGCAGAACATTGGATCAGATCAACCAGGAAGGGTTCGCAAAGTACGGCGCGTACATCAGCAATTTGCCTCCTCTCCGGATCGAGGGTACGACGTTAAGGGTTTTCGAGACTCGTGAGCAGATTGCCAAACTGCGAAAAGCGGTCGAGTTATTTCGCATGCATGGATTCGGACAAGTATCGTTGGAGATCCGCTTTCTACGTGTGCCCAAGCAACAATTGGATGAACTTGGAATCGCATGGCAAAAGGCTAGACCTCTTTCCGAAGATGAATTCAGCAGCAGCCAGTTTCATGATCTAAGTCTCAGTGCCTCATCCTCAGGACCAGGTGCGGCCATAGAACGACCCACCCCACCGCGGATCGATCTATTTACGTTTGAAAACGGAATCAGCGTGGCTCAGCCGAACATCGAGCTCAACGCATCGCAAAATTTCAAAGCGGTTCCTAAATTTGAACAACGCACCGATTTCGACCCTGCAGAGGCCAGTGTGCCCGTGGAGCTAGCCGCTCCCTCAACACGCACACCTGCTTTCTATGCGCATGCTTCGGCAAACCGGCTTTCGCAATTGCTCGATCAAGCGCAGAACGAACCCAAGACGAATGTTTTGCAAGCGCCGCGAGTCACTGCCTTCAACGGTCAAATCATCGAGATCATGGATTCTGTACAACGGCCGTTCGTTACCGGAGTTGTATCCGCCGGAGATACTGATGAGTCCAACGGACAACCCATCTTTCAAATCGTTCGCGACGGTGTGCAAGTCATAACTCAACCCATCGAAAAGCCGGACGGCAAGCTCGATTTGCTTCTTGCTTTGAATGAGCAAACTGTCCAAGAGGTGGAGACATTCACCTACAACCAGACCACGCCGCAAGACAAGGCCGGTAACACCATTCAAACCGGAACCACCATCCAGATCCCCCAGATTTTGAGCCGGTATTTAGCCATTCAAACCGAACTCGAGCGGGGAGAATCACTGCTTGCCACCAGCGGCATCTCGACGTTGCATGACTCCCAGCAGATTCTGATTGCCGTGGTATCTTGGCAGGCAGCCGAGCAGAGTGATCACGCAAATCGCGGTATAGCGGACAACTCTGCTCCTGTTGTCAGAGCAGCTTATGAACCCACTGCGAGCGAGAATCCGAACATCGCATCTGCGTTCCTCCCACCAGCCACCGTTAGTAATTCTGCCACGACGTATTCGGGCCCCGAACAGCTAGCCATGCAACGCCCCCCTCAGTACACGCTGGAGGCGGGTGACGTCATTGGGGTGAGCATCGAAGGCATCCTGCCAACTTCATCGAAGGAAAATGTTCCTCACAGTGCATCCACTGGCTTTCCAATCACCGTGCTTGAAGACGGTACCATTTCGTTACCGTTGATTGAAGCCATTGCTGTTCAGGGCCGAACTTTGCCGGAGCTTCGTCAGGCAATCCAGTCTGCGTACGTTGATGCGAAAATCGTTTCCAGCGCTCCGAAAGTCATCACAACGCTATTACGCAAGCGGCAATATAACCTGCTAGTCCGCAGATGGGATCAATCCGGGAGCTCCGATCCTCAGCTGATTCGTTTGCCCGCTTTTGAAAACGACGTGCTGAATGCACTCATGGCTTCCGGTGGCTTGCCCCATCCCGATGTATTCGAGTCAGTCGCCATCCTGCGGGCGCATGCGGCGGATCAGGAAGGTCTGGAAAAGCTAGACCCCGATGAACTGGGGAGCCTTGCCGAACCCATACTGATTCGCGTGGGTGCTGAAACTCATATCGCGCCCGGCGCGAAGATGGAACTCGGCGAGGGCGACCAACTGCTCGTCCTCTCACGCCGCTAAAGGATCCAGCCGGGTGGTCGAGTTGAAGTGGACCCGTTCTGCGAGCCGTCTTTCTCTTGGAAAGATGACTCGCGGAATGGTTCGCTGTACTGCATCGCCCCGATTTGAGGCGAAGTGCCCCGGCCCGAGGGTTGTTCGCGGCCTTGGCCTCTGGTGTAGACTGTTGCGTGAGGCAGTCACTACATCGAGGATTACGCAATGCATCGAATGAAGCTTATTGGACCATCCTGCTTGGTTCCAGCCTTATTGGCCTTCTTAGTTTTTACCGCTTATGCGGAACCCATAGATGCAGCCGAAGAGGACCCCAAGGCAAGCACTTCCAAGAAGTCTATCGACACCGGTAGCTTCGAAGCCCACCAAGGTTTTTTTAGCTTCTACTGGGACGAAGAAAATGGAAGAGTTTGGTTGCAATCACCACCCGAGGACGAATCTTTTCTCTACGTAAGCTCACTGGCTACGGGGCTAGGCTCCAATACGGTTGGCCTGGACCGCGGACAACTGGGGAGCGAGCGGGTGGTGCGTTTTCATCGTGTGGGCCCCCGGATTTTTCTGATCCAGGAGAATTTGAAATACCGAGCCACCAGTGACAACGCGGTGGAACGCCGGGCGGTAGCTGAGTCTTTTGCGGAGTCTGTAGTTTGGTCGGGAAAGCTGGAGCGCAGCGATCAAGGTGATAGGCTGGTTGACATTACCGACTTCCTGATGCGGGATGCACACGATTGCATTGGCACCCTGTCGTCGAGCGGACAAGGTTCTTATGCGTTGGATACCGAACGCAGCTATGTATATTTGCCGAGAACCAAAGCCTTTCCCGACAACACGGAATTCGAGGTCGCGCTCACCTTAAGTTCCAAGAATGCCGGAGGATTGGCCAGCCGTGTAGCCGCCGATGGAAAGTCGATCACCCTGCGACAACACCATTCCCTGGTGCGCTTGCCGGATGCGAACTATCGACCGAGAGCATGGGACCCAAGAGTTGGCTGTTTTTCCACCTCGTACTCGGATTACGGACAGCCCATCGACCTGCCTTTGGAAAAGCACTGGATCACCCGGCATCGGCTGGAGAAGACGAATCCGGAAGCGCCCATGAGCCCAGCGAAAGAGCCCATCATTTACTATGTCGATCCCGGTGCGCCACCCCCAGTTCGTGAAGCATTGATCGAAGGCGCGAGCTGGTGGAACCAGGCCTTTGAGGCGGCGGGCTTTGAAAACGCGTTTGAAGTTCGCGTTTTGCCAGACGACGCTGATCCTATGGATGTGCGTTACAACGTTATCCAATGGGTTCATCGGGCGACCCGAGGTTGGTCTTATGGACAGTCGGTCACCGACCCACGAACGGGAGAAATCATCAAGGGCCACGTGCTACTTGGCTCCTTGCGGGTCCGACAAGACCATCTATTGTTCGAGAATCTTATCGACGATTCTGAATCCGTAGCCAGCCGATCGTCACGCCATACTTGTATATGTGGAATGGAACATATACCGGAAGAGAGCTACCTTTCGCAGTTGGATTCACAACTCACCAGTACCGAAGTCGCCCTGGCTCGCATTCGACAACTATCCGCGCATGAAGTGGGACACACCTTGGGATTCGCCCACAACTTCGCCGCGAGTACCTATGCCGATCGCGCCTCGGTGATGGACTATCCGGCCCCTCGAGTCAAGATTTCGGCAGGCGCACTCGATTTGAGCGACGCCTACGCGGTGGGCATTGGCGAGTGGGACAAGTTTGCGGTCCGTTACGCTTACTCGCAGTTTTCCGAGGACACCGAGCAGGAACAGCTTGCCAAGCTGATTGAACAGGCGATTGAGAAAGGCTTTCTGTATGTTACCGATGCGGATGCACGGCCCGCCGGCGCAGCTCACCCGTTGGGAAATCTGTGGGACAACGGTGCGGAGCCCGTCGAAGCCTTGAAGCATGAAATGCGTGTGCGGCGGTTGGCATTGGATCAGTTCGGGCCGCAAGTGCTGGCCGACGGGCAACCGCTGGCTGAGCTGGAAAAGGCGTTTGTCCCTCTTTATCTCCATCATCGATATCAAGTCGATGCCGCTGCCAAAATGGTTGGGGGCTATCATTACACGTACGCGGTCAAGGGCGACGGGCAAACACCCCTGCAAGCCGTTCCGATCACCCAGCAGAAGGCCGCCTTGCAGGCCTTGTTGGATACCATTCGACCGGCTGAATTAATCATTCCGGAGAGCATACTCCAGCTACTAGTGCCCCAAGTGGTCTCCTCGGCTAGCGACCGCGAGAGATTTGACTCGCGAACATCACCCATGTTTGACGCGACTACCGCCATGCGGGCCGCTGCCGAGCTGACCTTAAGAAATCTGTTGCAACCGCAACGTGCATCGCGCCTGGCTCAAGCCCAAACCAGCGGCAATGACAAAGCACTTGGGCTCAGCCAGGTTTGCTCGCAGATTTCCAGCTTCCTGGGAATTGGCGGCAGCGCCATCGAGGAATCCGCAGCCGAGGGCGAAGCCAGGCGGATCGCGCAGAGCGTGTACGTGGACAAACTTATCGAGCTGGCGGAACATCCGCGAGCCTCCCACGATGCCCGCGCTTGTGCCCTGCACAGCTTGGAGCAACTGAACCAGTTCGTCGATCTGCAATTGCGACTGAGTGCCGTCCCCGTCGCTGATTCGGTCCAGCAAGCGCATTGGCTTCAGCTGCGGCGCACGGTTGACCGCTTCCTGAATCAGCCATATCCGCAGGCTGCGAAACCCGATTCACAGGAATTGCCGCCCGGCAGCCCGATCGGAAATCGCTGATGTTGAAGAAGAAGAGCCTGGAGATAGTGGTCTTCGCAGCTGATAGCCAAGTTGTGCAATAACTCGGCTACCAGTCACGGGTTGCCAGCCCACCAATTGCTGGCCAACCCGGCCTTGTCAGCTGGCAAGTTGTTGGAACAGGAGAAAACCGAGAAAACAGAGCGATTTGCTTTACTCTATTCAAATAGCCGCGAGCTTATGCGCTCGCGGCTGTGAGCGGATCAAGCTAGCTCCGACTATCTTTCGAGCACAGGCTCTTTGCCCTCATAGGCGCGATACAAGTCCAGAATGGACTTCTTCAACGCTTCCGCGGTCGCGGGATCGACATTTTGCTTGCACTTCATGGCCGCGATGATCACCGCGTGAGCGGAAGTCAGCTGCTTGGTGTAGTTCTCTGCGTCGGGCTTGATGCGCTGAGCCAGAAAGTACTGCGCGATAATCTTTTGAATATTGCCCGCATGGTCTTCCTTGGTAACGACCCATCGAGCCAATTGATTATGGGACAGAGCATCTCCCTTTTCCGATAGCTCTGCGATCTGCGCCATGGCCTTGGCAATGGTCTCGGTATCTTCCAGCAGCTCTTCAAATCGACGCTGGTCCCCATAAATTCCACAGGGAACTTGGCAGTGTGGTAAAGCCGTACTGGCGGCAAAGGTCAAACTCAAAAACAAAGACAGAGCTGTGGCTCGTAGCATGATGGTCTCCCAACAAGGATCTGAAGTAAAGGACGGGACTGGCACGATCGTGCACAACCCATGATTCTAGGCACCCTGGGTGCGATCACACACATGTATCCCCTGCCTGACGAAGCACATTCTGACGAAGCACGATTGCCGACAACAATTCCAGCCGCCGAAATTCTTTGGCAGGGCGATTCCAGTTGTGGTGACGTTCTGCATCATATCCGCTGCGGCACGATGGATAAAGTTGGTCACTTGCAGCAATCCCAACTGTCCCTACAAAGCATCCAAAAAATCCTGAGCATTTTGTAAGTGTCGCTTGCGTTTGCCCTCGTCCATCTTCTCAGCCATGCTGCACATCATGGCCCATCTGGGATTCTTTCCCAGTTTTGACCGGTGTTTCCAGATCCAACGCCAATACAATCCATCCCAAACGTCGCACCACTCGCCGGAGCGGTAATGACTCATCTTGCGTACATACGAGGAGCCTGAGAAATAGGGCTTGGTCGTAATCAGTCCTCCATCCGCGTTTTGGCTCATGGCATATACGTTGGGTACCATGACCCAGTCGTAACTGTCTACAAACATCTCCATGAACCAGCGGTAAACGTCGTCCGGTTCAATTTCACACAGGAACATAAACCCGCCGAGAACCATCAATCGCTCAATGTGATGGCAATAGCCGGTAGTTAAGATTCGGCGAAGGGTGTCATCTAGCGGCGGCAAGCCGGTGCTAGCCGTGTAGAAGCAATCCGGCATCTTGCGATGGTGCTTCCAGTGGTTGCTGGTTCTCATCCTGGAACCCAAGTCTTGGTAGGTGGCTCGCATGAACTCTCGCCAGCCGATGATCTGCCGCAGAAAGCCTTCCAGCGAATTTAACGGAACTTCATGACGGTCCGCGTAAGCCAGCGTTTCGTCGATCACCTGCTGCGGTGTCAGCAGACCGATGTTGAGCATAGGTGTTAACACGCTGTGCCAGAGCCATGATTGGCCCTCCACCAATGCATCTTCGTAGTCGCCAAAATGCTGGAAGCGATGATCCAAAAAATCCTTTAACCAGTCCTCCGCTGCTGAGTGCGACGTCGGATAGATCAGCTGCTCCAATTCGCCGGGATGCGTAGCAAACTGTTTCTCGATGGACTCTTGAGCGTCTAGATCGAGTTGGTCATGTTGTGGTCGGGAAATCTGAGGCAAGGATTTCAAGAGCTGCTTAGGAACCTTCTTGCGATTCTCTTGGTCAAAACTCCACTTACCGCCCCGGGGTTCATCGCCGTCCATCAAGATGTCGAAGCGTCGACGTTGCCACTGGTAGAAATCCGCCATAAACCATCGTTTCTTGCCCGCTCGATATTCGGAGTTCTCCTGTGGCTTGTTCAGAAAACCTGGCGTAGATAAGAATTCCAAGTCGAGCCCCAGTTCCCGGCAGGCGGATTTGAGTCGCTTCTCCAAGACGAAATCGACGGGATCCGCGACAACCAGCTTTTGTGAAGCCTTCCGTCGACGGTCGATATGATGATTCAAACGCGCAGCCAGGCTACCTTCCGCGGATGTCCCGTCGTACTCAACGTAGGTCGTTTGAAATCCGCGCTGCTTGAGGTCCCTTTCGAAGCGGCGCATGGATGCGCGATGCAGCCACAGCTTCTGTTTATGGAAGCGTGCTGGATACTTTGAATCACCAAAAAACAGCGAATCTTCGATCAGCAGCACCCGGTCGGGCCGCCCGTTCAACGCGGGATGATCGCGGAACAGCTGATGCGGGAAAATGATAGCCAGCACGACTCTGCCATTAGGGAACGCGCAGGCGAAAGGCCCACTGGGTAGTTATGGACGAACTGGATATTTGTGCGGGGAGAAACCTGAGCCGACAGGCAACATCTATCCCCGCGGCGGCATCAACTTCGCCTAGAGTCCCCGGAGCGATTGCCTCCAGACAGATACCTCGCTCTGGGTCCACAGCGATCGTCTGGTCGCAAATCTCGAGCGGAGCGGGGCTGCCAGACCGCAGAACTTCATAAGAACTGAGCAGGCGTTCTGGTTCCACATTGCTGCGACAGGCGAGTTCCACGATCCAGCACTTCAAATCTGGAACGAGAGTAAAACTGGCAGACCAATGACCACGCCCGGCCATGCCGACCCCAAAAATAACTTCTCGACCGTCACCAAAGGACTGGCTGTGAATTTGCTGCAAAGGCGCACTTAGCGGCCACACATCGTCGCTGGCGGACTCCAGCGATTGAATGCTTACATCGCTATCCAGAAATGTCCACGCATGACGATATCGATCCTGCTGCCATTCAAACGACAGTGCTCCGAAGGGACCACCATCCAGTTGGATCAATTCATTATCGCGTTGGACCTTGGCCACAGCTGCACCTTTCGAGAGAGGATGTTTTGTATTGTAATGGGGTAGCAATGGTTGCGTAATGCGTCAGCAGCTGAAGCCGTCGGGCTTTGAACTGACAACGAAAGACTTTCCCAAATTACTCGATTGGCCAGCGGCTCGTGGGGAGAATCCAAGCATGACCACAGATGCCCGATCTGCAATCAGAGAGTCAGCCTTGCTATTGCAATCCGGGCAACCACTCCAGGCCAAGCAGATGCTGGAAGCGATCTTGGGGTCCAGCCCCCAGCTCGCGGATGCCAAACACCTGCTGGGAATCTGCCTTTTTCAGCTTGGCGACCCCGAGAGAGCGGCTCGCATCATGCGCGAGCTGCTCCAGCAGGCCCCTCACCGCCAGGACATCTGGGTGAATTATGTGTTAGGGCTCGCCAAGGCCGTTGACTATCAGGAAGAGATGTTACGCGCCGCTGGCGAAGCACTGTCCCGATTTCCACAACTATCCGCAGTGTGGTTAACGGTGGCCAAGTATTATGACGATCGCCGCGATTGGAGGCAGGCTTCGCGTGTACTGCAACAAGCCGTGGATTCGGTTCCGCAGGACGTCGGTTTGCGGCTGGCTTGGGCACGTTGTGAACTGCGCCTTGGAAACACTTCCCGAGCTCAAGCACTGCTCGGGCAGCTGGAGATGGAAGTCCCAAGCAATGCCGAAGTGCCCTTTCTGCTCGGTAAGATCGCGGAACAAGCTGGCGACCTGGATTTAGCTTGTGCCTGCTGGTCAAGAGCATTGGCCATTCAACCCGAACACGCGCATGCCCTGGAGCAATTGGTGATCGCCAAACGACGCTGCTGCGATTGGATCGACGCGGACGCGCTCGCGGATCGCCTGCGCGCCGGCAGTCAGCAACGCCTCGACAAGGGGCAAGCACCCTTGGAGTCTCCGTTGGTGAGTCTGTCTTTGTTCGCCGATAATGCTTACAACTTCCGCGTTGCCCGAGCCGCTGCTTGCCGCATCGCGGAGAAGGGCAGGGGAGCCAGCAAACCGCCCGCTCCCACGGCAAGGGGCAACAAAATCCGCGTGGGCTATTTGAGCGACGAACTCCGGGATCACCCGACCGGCTTATTGCTGCGAGATTTCTTCCAGTGTCACGATCAAAACGCGTTCGAGTGTGTGATCTACATGGATCATGCACCAACACTGTCGGATGAAATCACAAGCCGCATATCCGCGGCGGCCTGGAAGGTTCACAACATTCACGGATGGGAACATCAAGCCGTCGCCCAAAAGATAGCGGATGACCAGATTGATGTTTTGGTGGATCTCAAGGGCTGGCGGAGCGGCAATCGGTTGCAGGTCTTTGCCCTGCGCCCGGCTCCCATACAAGTCACTTTCCTGGGTTACCCGGGAACCACTGGAGCCGACTTTTTCGACTATATCATCGCGGACGATTACGTACTGCCTGTAGATCAAGCTCGCTATTTCTCGGAGAGACCGGCTTACGTAAATCGCTGTTATCAGTTGCGAGCCGAAAGCCAGCAGACGGGCCAGGCCTTGCGGGCCTCCGCGGGCGATCGCAGCGATCACGGTTTGCCAGAAAGCGGCTTGGTGTTGGTCAGCTTCAACCAGGCCTACAAATTGGACCCCATAATGATGAAAATTTGGCTCGACTTGATGCGGGACTTTCCTGAAAGCGTCTTGTGGCTACTGCCCTTAAACCCTACCTGTCAACGCAATCTACGTGAATTCGCGGCCCAGCACCAAATTGATCCGGCCCGACTCGTTTTCGCGGACTGGAAAGATCATCAACAGCATATGGCTCGGTTGACCCACGCGGATCTCTACCTGGACACGCGGATCTACACGGGGCATACAACCACGGCGGACGCATTGGTCTGCCAAGTTCCCGCGGTGGCCTTGAGCGGAGAACATTTCGCTTCGCGCGTGTCGGCCAGCCTGCTTCAGCAGGTGGGATTGGAAAGCTGCGTGGTGGATTCCTTGGAGGAGTACCGTGAGCTGGCCCGTCAGCTCTTGAGTCAACCGGAAGAACGAGCCAGGATTCGCAGCGTGCTGACCGAAGAGAACCTTCGCAGAACGCTTCTCAACACGGCTGACTTCGTTCGCGACTTGGAAGATCTTTTCCAACAGATGCTCGACGCACGTAGGCAGGCAGGTGAGATCCAAGCACTCAGGGCTCGCCAACGGACACCATTGCTGGAAGAATCATAGCGCCTTAATTGTGACACGTCTCGCTGATCGCCATCAATGCCGCGATAACCCCCTCACCGGCCGCTGAGACGTCCGACTCTCCCGAGG
>JANSWS010000100.1 GCA_024743355.1 bacterium | reverse complement strand
ATTCTCCATCTAACTGCCGACTATATTAGCTCGTCGGATGACTTGAATCTATTCTGGGCGGAACGCCCAAAATCGATTGCAAGCACGCGAACCCGAAGGTCGACTCAACAAGTTACCTAACGCAAACCACGATCTACACCCGTGGCCTTGGTTGTACTTGAGCATTCGTTACCGAACGCACACAATGACCACCCCAATGCTGTCAAAGACATCCGACTGTCAGCAGGCGCCCATGCTGCTAGCATCGCATCTCGAAGCGGAATTGCTAGCTTTAGGAAGGGCTCCACCAAACTGGGCTCCACCAAAACTGGCCTTCAAAGCAGAGAGATTCATGATGTCAACGGTTTACGATCGCACGAAACTCATCGAACTCATCCAGGCACACGCCTTGCGGTTTGGTGATTTCACGCTGGCGAGTGGCAAGAAGGCTAGCTTTTATCTGGATTGCCGCAAAGTCACTTTGCATCCCCAAGGAGCCAATCAGATTGCGGCTGGCATGCTAGAGCTCATGCAGGAGAACCTGCCCGATGCGGTAGGCGGGATGGCCATTGGAGCGGATCCCATCACGGCGGCAACCATTACCCTGGCTGGACAACAGGACTTGCCATTGCTCGGCTTTATTGTTCGCAAGGAGGCTAAACAGCATGGAACGGGACAGCAGGTCGAGGGGCCCGTTGAGCATGGCATGAGGGCTGTCATCGTGGAAGATGTAGTCACCAGCGGAGGCAGCGCGTTGAAAGCCGTTGACGCCGTGCGTCAGTTCGGCCTACAAGTCGATCGCGTGCTGGCCGTCGTGGATCGACTCGAGGGTGGCCGCGAAGCTATGGAGGCGGCGGGACTGGAACTGCACACATTGGTCACTGTTCGCGACTTAGGAATTCAATAAGGCGAGCGGCAGACGAAAATTTACCAACCGTAGCTACCGTCGCCAGACGGTGGAAGATCAACCGTCGCCACCGTAGCTACCGTCGCCAGACGGTGGACGACGTTGACCACGCTCTGGCGAGCGTGGCTACGGGTAAGAATTCATCTTCCGCTCGACTAACCAACCTCCCCAGGGGATGGAACCCCGGATGGAAACATCGCTCCACAAACAACTTAAATTGCTCTACGCGTCCAGCCAGTCGGATACCGAAGTTTCGGTGGATGGCTTCCGCATCGATGCTATTGCCGAGAATGGCGAGCTGATTGAGATCCAACATGCCTCATTAGGCGCCATCCGCGACAAAACTTTGCAGTTGCTCAAGCAGTCTCGCCACTCGCTGAGAATTGTTAAGCCTGTTATCGGACGCAAAAAACTGGTCACGCTGACGGCGCCGGACGGTGAAATCAAGCGTCAAAGGATGAGTCCCAAGCAGGGTGATGTGCTGGATATTTTTGAAGATCTCGTGCATTTTTGCAGCGTGTTTCCCAAGAAACGTTTGACGCTGGAAATGCTGCTGATCGACGCGGAGGAAATCCGCGTTGACCGCGCCGCGAAGCGGTGGCGTAGAAAGAACTACCGCTGTCTCGATACCGGATTGCTGGAAGTGCGGGAATCGGTGTTGCTCAGGACACGAGCCGACATGCTGCGGTTGCTGCCGATGGAACATTTGCCGAGTCCCTTTGACACCGCCGAATTAGCCGCTGCCATGCAACGGCCGCGATGGTTTGCACAAAAAGTAGCCTACTGCCTGAGAAAGACGGGGGCCGCCAAAATCGCAGGAAAACGCGGCAATAGCCAGCTATACCGCTTGCTTAAGCCACCCAAGAGCAAACGCAAGGTCGCCTGATAAGCACAAACCGGCGGGCTGCTGAGCTACCGGCGGCTTTTTCCCTGATTCGCCTGGATCGCCATAACTTCACCACCAACGCGCGCGAGCAAGTCGCACTTGCTCGACAAACCCAAGCTCCATCACTGCCCGCCGTCCTGATCGGCTGGCAGACTGCCGACAATCAGGTCCCAGGAAACCATCCCCAGTCCATTTCTGCTGTCAATCGAGACAGGGATGTTGTCGCCGAGCACGAAATAGGAGTGCAGCGGGACCTTCCAGGAGCTGACGGGCGACCGCAGAGTTTCAGGTGCGTCGGTCCGGAGATGGATGTCGCGGTGAATCTGCACGCTTCGCAGTCGGGTCCTGCCCGAAAGGCAGCGAATCTCGACCTGCGTGAAAGCGGGTGGAAAGTGCGGCTCGGTTTCCTGTGAGGCTCGCCAATGTAAAACGCGTTGCTCCATATCCGTATGCTGCAGAATCCGCCGATCGACACAGGCGAGCGTAGCCCGACCTTCGGCCAACATGGGACTCACTTGTTGCTCTGCTGCTCGAGAATTCTTCGAACTGGGAGTGGTGTCATGAGTTCCTTTCTGCGTGTTCGAAACTCCCTGCACGTCCCACTCGATCCATTGTCCCCGATAGTTGCAGCGAAGACGAATCAAGCCTTCGAATGGGGGCTCAAAGACCATTTCGACCGCATAGTCGTGGACCCGCGCTGGCCGATAGGAAATTCCTTGATTATGTAACCAGTCATCGTCAAGATGACTGGGAGTGAGCCATTGGGACGTGTCGACGCTTTCCACGTCCACGGGAGCCGGCTTGAGATACTGCCAACGCAAGGCTTCACCTGCGGTAAGTTCAAGCACATCATTCGTTTCGGCTGTTGAAGACCCGTCGGCAAGAGACCCTTCCACACTCCAGCCCTTGGAACCATCACCCCAGTGATTGACAGGAACAGACAGAGCTCGAAACTCGGCTAGCGACTTTGGGTAGAGTTCACCGTTGACCCATACATCGCCGTCTTCAATGGAAACGCTTTCGCCAGGCAGAGCCCAAATCCGCTTAATTTCATGGCGATCCGCATTTTCCAGCACGATACGGTCAAAGCGAGCGAATTTTGCCGGCTTGGGCTCAGGCTTGACCTGCCTTCCTGGACTTACCCGCAACTCCAAATTGAGCTGGCACTGGGGGCATGCCTCCGAACGGAAGGTATTGGCCGAGAGTTGAGGGACAAGCGTCTTGGGATCAAGCAGGCATTGATGATCGCAATTCCTGCAGAAACCCCGGAACCAACACTTTCCTCCGCAGCCAAAACAGCGGACTGGAAACTCAGGCCGCAAGGTTTCCAGGGCTAGAGTCTGTTCCGTGCCGCAATTCAGGCATTGTCCAAGGGCGGTTGGCCCTATCAATCCTGGTGCCATCGATGAGGATAGGAGCTGATATCGGGGTGAATTGTCACCGCAGCCAGCCAGGAAAACCGAGAGCAACGTTGCGATTGGCAGGATCCGAGTCGGCAAGCTGCTGGATTTGTCGAAAAGTTGGCTAGCCCTGATGAGTGGGACGTCGATAAGCCATCGGCGGAGAAGATGCATCGGTTGTTCCTCCCTTCCATATTGGCTTACAGGGTAGACGGTTGACAGTTCACGGTGTTCCGCGGATCTTTGATGGCTGAAATCACTCAAATTCCGAGGGCATTATGAAGTCCAACGAGGCGCAGCCGCGCACCATGTTCCAAAAAATCTGGGACGAACACGTGGTGCTGGCGGAACCCAGCAAGCAAACTATTTTGTACATTGACCTGCATCTGGTCCATGAAGTCACCAGTCCCCAGGCCTTTGAAGGCCTACGCCTGGCTGGGCGGACAGTCCGCCGGCCAGAACGGACAATTGCCACACCGGATCACAATGTTCCGACCACGGACCGCAGTCTGCCCATCGCGGATCCCATTTCCAAGCAGCAAGTGGACAAACTGCGGGAAAATTGCCATGAATTTGGCATCAAGCTGTATGACCTGAACGATCAACGGCAGGGAATCGTGCATATCATTGGTCCGGAACTGGGGTATACACAGCCCGGTATGACCATCGTCTGCGGTGACAGTCACACGGCGACACATGGTGCCTTCGGAGCTTTGGCTTTCGGGATTGGCACCAGCGAAGTGGAGCATGTGCTGGCCACGCAAACGTTGCTGCAATATCAACCCAAATGCTACGAGCTGTGTGTCAATGGGCAACTCAGCGAGGGCGTGACGGCCAAGGATCTGATCCTGTACCTGATTGGCCAAATCACCATGCATGGGGGAACTGGCTATGTGCTCGAGTATACCGGTTCCGCGATTCGCGCTTTGTCGATGGAAGAGCGGATGACGGTCTGCAATATGTCGATCGAGGCAGGCGCCAGGGCGGGCATGATCGCCCCCGATGAAACCACCTTTGATTATCTCCGCGACCGGCCATTTGGCCCCAAGGATTTCGAGGCGGCGGTCAAAAGATGGAAGACACTGCCGACCGACAGCGGGGCACATTACGACAAAGTCAGCAAATTCAATGGGGCGGATATTGAACCGCAAGTAACTTGGGGAACCAACCCTGGACAGGTTAGCTCCATCGGAGCCTGCGTTCCCAATCCCGCGGATTGCGGCGACGAAACCGAGCAAAAATCCACTGCGGATTCGCTGGAATACATGGGCCTAAAACCTGGAACCAGGATCTCCGATATCGGAATCAATCGCGTCTTTATTGGATCCTGCACCAATGCCAGGATCGAGGATTTGAGAGCTGCCGCGAAGGTGGTCAAAGGCTACAAAGTCAGTTCTCAGGTCAACGCCATGGTGGTCCCAGGAAGCGGCCAAGTGAAACGCCAGGCGGAGCAAGAGGGGTTGGACCGCATCTTCTCTGAAGCCGGTTTTGATTGGAGAGAGGCCGGGTGCAGCATGTGTCTAGCCATGAATCCCGACCGTCTCGAACCGGGCGAGCGTTGTGCCTCCACCAGCAACCGCAATTTCGAAGGTCGGCAGGGCAAAGGAGGACGGACCCACCTGGTCTCCCCAGCCATGGCCGCCGCCGCCGCGATTGAAGGACACTTCACGGATATCCGCGAGTGGAAGTATCGCAGCTAACGGTAAATCCCAACCCGAACAGATATCTGACACTCCGTCCACGCCGCATCGATCCTCACATTGCAGCACGCATTCGAACAGGCACAAACATGCAACCGTTTACAACACACTCAGGCATTGTGGCTACGCTAGATCGTGCCAACGTGGATACCGATCAGATCATCCCCAAGCAATTCCTGAAGCGCATTGAGCGCACCGGCTTCGGCCAGTATTTGTTTTTTGATTGGCGATTCTTGGATGATGGATCCGAGAATCCCAATTTTGAGCTCAATCGGCCGCAGGCGTCAGGCGCCAGCATTCTCGTTGCTCGCCGCAACTTCGGCTGCGGATCCAGTCGCGAACACGCGGTATGGGCCTTGGAAGACTTTGGGTTTCGCGTGGTGTTGGCACCTTCCTTTGCGGATATCTTCTTCAATAATTGCTTTAAGAATGGCGTGCTGCCGATTCGGCTTTCGGAATCGGAAATCGACGACATCTTTACGCGTGCGTCGGAGCACTCGCCCTACCGCTTGACCGTGGATCTTGAAACTTGCCGCATCACCGATGAGCATGGGCTGGCCTTGGAATTCGAAGTCCAACCCTTCCGTCGCCACTGTTTATTGAACGGTCTGGATGATATTGCCTTGACGTTGGAGCACGAGGCAAAAATCACCGAGTATGAAGAAAGTCACGGAATCACAGGCGGCTAGTGCCCTTTTCTCGTGCTCCACGCGCGGGACTCGACATCCTTCGCGCTGTGAGTCACTTTTGCCTTGCGTCAGCACTCTCCCTGGCTGGCTTCAAACCAAGCGGCTATTTGGCCGGCCGGGACAAGGCCAGCAATAGTTTCTCACCTGGGACGGTTTGGTGGTTGGAGCCGCGGGGGGTGACATCGTGTGTCATGACCATTTGTTTGCCGACGAAGTACGTGGCGTTGTCGGCAACTTGAAGATTGTAGGTCTCCACGCGTGGGCCTGGGGTGACACTCAAAACCACGGAGGGTGTTTCTGCTGCATGCAAGACGTCGCCATCGACCAGTTCACTCGCTTTTTGCCATCCTCGTCCGGATACCCAGAATAAATGTCCGGGAGTGCAGGCAAAAGAGTCTTCGTCGGTGCGGATTGCGAGCGTGGCCTCAGCCGGTCGAGTTGTGGCACGCAGTACCGGTTTCCAGCTCAGTTCACCCGTCCATATGTTGCGGCTGAGTACCGTGTCGCCAATCACAACTTGTTCAATGGGTTTAGCACCCCGTTTCGTCACGACTAGAGTTCCCGCAACGAAACACTCGCAGGCTCTGTCAGCCGGCGGAGAAAGAGGGGTTTCATAAACGGGAACTCGGCTGGTCAGGAAGGTTCGGCGATAACGCTGAGGTTTGTATTCCTGGTACTTGGTTTCGCAATAGTCATCCCACCAGTCCCACAACGGTTTCGGTGCACCGCTGAATTCCTGGCCCGTAACCATGGACAGTACTTCCGCCACACGACCGTTCTGTTGGATGGTCCGAGCGTTCTCACGCTCCAAGTCTTGCTGATTTCTGAAGGCCTCCCCGACCGCGAATTGTCGCAAAGCAGATTCCTGTAGCGATCTTCGCGCTATGGCTTCCATACCGTTCGCGAAGTCGATGTTGCGACTGTTTGCGGGGAGCGAAGGAATTGTGTCTCTCTCAAAAACTCGGTCCAAAACAAAGACCTCGGTCTTATCGATCTGTTCTTGGGCAAATGCCTGTCGATAACCCTGCAGGTTTCCGTTGCGATCGACACTGGGCACGAGCATCATGGCAACGGGAGATTCCAGCATCTCCAGCATGTCTGGCACAAAGTCGAACAGAGACCGGTCTTTCAATGCTTGGCTAGCTTGCATGCGAACAGCGGGAATTGGATGAAATAGTGCGAAGCGGGCAATCGCTTGCGAGGCTTCCACCGAGTCGATCTTTGCCAGCCAATTCAAAACGATGGCCGAGATTTCCGGACCAGCGTTGGAGAAGCGGGCTTCCACACAGGGAACCGCTTCCGGCGCCTGCAGTGCCAGCAAGCGATTCTCCGCTGCATCCCGAATGTCCAATTGAGGGGACGCTAATCCATCGGCAATGCTCTGTATTTGCGATCCGAATTCGAGCATTGAGCGCGCTGCGAACTGGGCTTTTTCGTTCAACTCTTCCAGTTCGCGTGGACTCATCCACTGCCCGTTAAAACGCCTATAGCCGAGCGCGAGACGAGCGCGGACATTGTCGGAATCGAAGGCCAGGACGCGATTGAGATGTGACCGGCATTGGTCGAAAAGCTCCTGACGAGCACACCAGTTTGCCAGAGCGAAATGATTGGCCACGCTGTCAGAGAGGCTGGAACGCCGGCGTTCGTAGAGTGTCAGTTTTTCATCTTGCTGGCCTTGCTGGATGCTGCTTGCAATGTCGAGCCAATGTTGGTCTTCGAAAATCTGCCCCGCCTGCCATTTCGCACCTCCAAACTCGGCAGCTTCCACGAGCAGTCGTTGCCGCGTTAGAAAATCCCCCTCGGCTTCGGCCTGCAACGCCCCTGCAACTTTACCGGCCAGTTGATTGCTGTCAGTGGTCGATGCTTCGGGACCAGCTGCAAGCAGCAGCTCTGCAGCTAGAATTGACAGGCAACCGGCACCGCAGAAGAAGCTGCGAAAAGAATCACCCTGAGAGAAGAACAGCCATCTCTTCATCGTAAACATCCTCCGTTGAAGAAAAGCTCGGTTTTCCGCACCGTTCGGACTCGCAGGCAGCCGTACAGGCGGCCCAGCGGGCAGGTGGCGAGCCGAGATAAGATGAGATTCAGCCGTTCGCCGCGACTGACCGGTAGGCTAGGATGCAAATCGGGTTAGGATTAGGTACCCTAGCTAAACCCTATTGAACAACCAAACGGGTAGTGGTGCAAGAAAATTCCGAGCATCTCAGCCGTTTCCTGAACCGCTTCAGATCGCCTGTTTTTCCAGGTTCCCCTATTGTTCCTGCCCTTGATCACCCTTGATGTCCGTGTTGTGGCGTCCGAGGTGTTGTGGAAGGTGCTTGGTTTGGCGGGGGTGGTGGTACCGCATTCTATCCTCGATCAGCGGTGCGGTTCCCAATCCGCATCAAGAGAAATTCATAACGACAAGAGTGAAAGATGACCCCAAGTACTCGATTGGAATGGCTCGCAGGCCGTGCATGGACCTTCGGTATTCCAGCCTGGCTGGTAATTGGCATCGTTTGGCTGAGCGGCTCGCGACTGACAGCACAGGATGAGGAATATCCCACGCCTCCGGAGGCGGAGCGGCAAGAAGGGGTGCCAGAGGGGACGATTCATGGTCCTTTTGAATTGCAATCGAAGATCTATCCCGGTACGCAGCGGGATTATTGGGTGTACGTTCCAGCTCAGTATGTCGGTGACAAACCGGCCTGCGTTCTGATTGTTCAAGACGGTCTCAATCGCGCCGAAGGTTGGGCGTTGCCGACAGTCTGTGACAATTTGATTC
The DNA here is from genome assembly GCA_024743355.1 of bacterium. Lineage (GTDB taxonomy): Bacteria > Planctomycetota > Planctomycetia > Pirellulales > Pirellulaceae > Aureliella. The sequence goes on along the minus strand of JANSWS010000100.1, from coordinate 11,482 downwards.
ACGACCAGGAAATGCCCGTTACTATTGGGATCTTTATCGATCCGGGGGTTGTGCAGCCGAGCAAGGAAAATGCCCAGCCCCGATTTAACCGCAGCTTCGAATATGATTCCCTGGGTGATCGCTATGCGCGTTTCTTGATCGAAGAGGTTCTGCCGGAGGTCAGCAAGACCTACAACCTGAGCGAGGATCCGAATGATCGCGCTTTGGCGGGAGCTAGTTCGGGTGGCGTCTGCGCATTTAACGCCGCCTGGGAACGCCCGGATCAATTCCGCCGCGTTCTGAGCACCATAGGGACCTTTGTCGGATTGCGAGGTGGAAACCAACTGTCGGCTCTCGTGCGAAAGTCTGAACCCAAGCCGCTGCGTATTTTTTTGCAGGATGGCAATTCGGACTTGAACATCTACGCAGGCGACTGGTGGATGGCCAACCAGGACATGCTATCCGCGTTGCAGTGGGCCGGCTACGACGTGAATCATGTATGGGGCAGCGGAGGACATAACGGGAAACACGCGGCAGCCATTTTGCCGGATGCCTTGCGCTGGCTTTGGCGTGATTATCCGTCCGCGATTCGGGCTGCTCCCAATCAGCGTCCGGAACGCCGCGTGGACTTGCTTTTGGAAGGCGCGGACTGGGAGCAGCTGAGTACCGGGCATGGAGCGGCGCGAGCGCCCACCGCTAGTGCGGATGGAGAGGTTTTCTTCAGTGACTCCAAGGTCAATCGGATTTATCGCATTGGGCAAGATGGAAAGACCCGAATCTTCGTCGACCAGATCAGTGGGATTAGCGCTCTCAGCTTTGGTCCAGGTGACTGGCTGTATGGGATACAAGACAACCAGAAAATCGTTCGCTGGAACGCCAAGGCGGAGATGGAAGTGCTCATATCCGGGGTTGGGGCTAACGCCCTGGTCACGCTACCCGATGGATTCTTCTTCTCGGATCCGTCCAAGCCGGCGATTCAGTGGAGCGACTACTCGGGCAATGCTCAGGTGGCGCTTTCACTGCGAACCGCTTCGATTGGGATCTTCCCCACCGCCGACCAGGCTTTTTTGCACTTGATTGGTGATGGCCAAATGACTTCCCATGCACGGATTGGCGTGGGGGGCATGTTGGAACACAACCAACAATACGGATATTTAGAGATGCCCTACGTGAATCCCAAGAGCGGTGCCAGTGGCTGTGTTGTGGACCAGCAGGGAAGACTTTACGTCGCCACTACCGTGGGGATTCAGGTGCTGGACCAGTTGGGACGCGTGAATTTCATCATCGCCGCTCCGGCGGGAGAGGTGATCAGTGGTATCGCGTTTGGCGGAGCGGCCCGAGACATGCTTTACGTGACCACCAATCGCAGCGTTTTCCGTCGCAAGCTGAATCTGCACGGTACTACCAGCTTTGGTAGTCCCGTGGAGATGCCGCGACCGCGTTTGTAGTCGCCCGCAAGTTGAGCGCTTGTGGCCTGCAGCAAGGGCACGACTCCGTGCACCGTCAGCTCTCTCCTAGATGACGTATGCTTCCGTGCAAATGCACGGAATCGTGCTGGGTCTTCCGGCCTTCTGAGGCTAGGCGGCTGTCTTGTTGAGTGCGAAGCTTACTGAGTTTCTTTCTACGATCGCTTCGATAAATTCCTCAAAAATGCGGACATCCAAGGCGCTGGCTGCGTCGCATTCAGGGTGGAACTGCGTGCCAATCGCAAACCAGTCAACCATCTCTGATTCAATCGCTTCAATGATTCCATCTTGGCAACGAGCGGTGACGCGGAAGCCTGCCGCCAGCTCGTCGATCGCCATGTGGTGTCGGCTGGTAACACGAATCTCGCCTTCGCCATACACTCGCCCAACCAGTGAATCCGATTCGACGACCAGCGAATGTCGATGCTGAGAGTCTTGTGCATCGCGATGCGGGAGCGCTCCGGGAACATCTTCCGGAATGTGCAGGAAGAGATTTCCTCCGCACATGACGTTGATCAGTTGCATGCCGGCGCCGATGGCGAGTACCGGTAGTCTACGCTCAATAATCTCGTAGGCCAGCCTGCGGTCAAAGTGTTCGCGTCTAGGGTCCATGGTTTTCACGGATGGGTGCAGCATGAAGCCATCATTGCGCGGGTCCAGATCCCCGCCTCCGATTAAAAGGCAGCCGTCCAGATGGTCGAGTATCTGGCGTAGGTGGGCATCGTCGTCCATCGGCGGCAGCAATACTGGAATCGCTCCCGCATTGGCGATCGCGTCGAAATAGCCTGCCGCCACATAGGCGAAAGCCGGCTGTTTGTGTTGAGCGGAGCGGTAGTCTGTGTTAATTCCAATCAGTGGTTTGTTCACCTGAATAATCCTTAGTCAGATAAGTTTGGAATGAACCTCAGAGCTTTCGAGTATGGGGAACGTGTTTTTTTCGGCTTTCCACATGCGTAGGCAGCAATTGAGCCCTGGTCGTCGTCCTTCCTGTTGGGTTTGGAGGATCGCCAGGGGAGGTCTCCTGTGTGGTGCTAGACGAGATACTTCACGTCGATTTGCGGTCCCTGCAAAACGCCTTCGCGGTTCATCCCGGCTCTCTGTCCAATCGTCCCGATATGTCGGAATAAGAGATGTCGGTGTTCCATTCAGGCATTTCGATGCGTGTGTGTTTCGCACGTTCCTTGCGAAAGGTGTCTGAGAATGTCAACCCAGTTGCTGTCCGGTCATCCGCGACTGGCAGACTGGAATGCGACTGACGACTTAGCCAATCGATGAGCGAGAAATTAGCGAGCTCAAAACTGAAGTCAACTAAAGCACAAGATTTGGTGGCGAAATATTCGGCTTGCACTAAGTAGTGTGCTAGCAATTGCCTTGCTAGCAAAGGTTTTTTGCGTGTTGCCAGGGCAACTCTTAGAAAGGAAGTGAAAAATAGATATTTCAGGTGCAAAAAATTGTTATAAGGCTTCGGGCTGTATCGTTTGACCTTGGCCAGGTGTCATAGGACGTTTCGTCTGGGTGTCGGCCGTTTGCGGAGCTCTGAAACCCAAGATAGGCCAGCAAGTATTCGGCCTCTAGGCAGTGGTCTCAAGTGTTTTGTGCTAGCATAAGCTGTCGATTCTGAATTCAAGGTGAGGTGGCTATGCCGACCAGCGATGTACCAGGGCCCGCGAAGAATGATTCAAGCCAATCTGTAATGGAGCCACCGATTGTCGGTGGCTCGGCGAACGCGGTTGGCAGCAGTCTAGTGCAACGATGGCCGGAAACCTCATGCGTTTTTGCCGACTCGGCATCGTTGCTGATCGCCCTAGCGGGATTGTCAGCCTTGCTCTTCTGCTTGGCCGGTCTGTTGGCGATAGCGATGTTCTTGCTCAACGAGCTCAACGTACCCACCTCTCCCTTTGTCTTGGTGCTGTTCATTATCCAGACCTTGCTGTTGCCACCGCTGTCAAGTTTTTCCTTCACGGTGACTACAGGCATGTTCTGGTTCGGTGGAATTCTGACACGCTTCGCGTTGGTGTTGATGGCAGTAGCACCAGCATACGCCGTTTTCTGCTGGCTGTTGTATGCACTCGATGAGGGCCCCGACAGCGTCTTCGGAGATGTGTTCGTGGTGTTATTCGCTTGCCTGATGGGGGCCGCGGCTATCGCTGTGCTGGTTCAAATGTGGACGCCGTGGTCACTGGTGCACGATATCGATCTGGACAAGCCACCACCAACCGGCATTCGCGCTCTGGCGGAGTTGACGGTTCTGGTTGCCGTCGGACTGGCGGTCATGTCCGTTTGGGACCTGAAGGCTTACTTCGAAGGTCTGGTCCTGATCGGTGGCATCAGTGTGCTGGCCACGGTGGCGACCATCGGCGCTCAAGTCGGATACTTGGGCGAGACAAAATGGCGATGGCTGGCCTTCGCCCTGGCGTTGATGGGCAGCCTGGGCACAAGCTTGTTCCTGAACGGATTTGCGGTGTTCGAGGAATACGGACGCGCCGCCGGGGCGTTCATCTCCTTCGCGGGAATTTGGTTGGGGCTGTCGCTTTACGGCTGGCTGATTGTGCTGGCTATGACTTGGGTGCAGCTCCGCTGGCTCAAATTCTGCGGCTGGCGTTGCCTGGTGAAACGCCGCGGGGCAGCAGCTGCCATTCCAGACACTGAGCTGGACGAAACGAACGCAGCGGTGCTGCCGGGAACGCCGCATCCCCTGGATTGAGGCCGACTACGGCATTTCTGACCAGCAACAGCTCAGGAGAACTCGGGTGGAGTGTTCTGTGCCTGACGCTCCGCGGCGTCAATCTCGTCGTAAATCTCGGCGCGGCTGCGCAATTGATAAAACAGGGCTCGCTTCTGCTCGGGCAACGCGTAGTTAAAGCCTAAGTTCTCAAGAAAGGTATCCGACGAACTGATGGCCATGACTTCCATCACCCCGCGTTGCCGGGCCAGCTCTACGCAATGCATCACCAGCAGCCCGCCCAACCCGTGACGCCGATGTCCTTCGCGAACTGCCAAGCATTGAATCTCGGCTAACTTCTTTGAATAGATCTCCACCGACGCGAAGCCGACCATCTGGTCCTCAAAATCTGCCGAAAAGCCGGTCTTCAGCAGAGCCGCAGTTTCGCTGGCAGTTCGTCGTAGCAGCAAGCGTTGTTCGACCAGTGGCTTGAGTAATTGCGTAACCGCTGGAAGATCGTCCTCGTGAGCGGGACGAATGCGATAGCCGTCAGGCGTCTTTCCAATCAATGATGGTTTTTCCAAGTATGAACCCTTAAGTGATGCCTGGTTCAACGAGTCGGTTGCCAGGCGAAACAGGCATTCTGACAATCGGTCAAATGGCGGCGAACTTGCGAAATACACGTTCAAACACCTGTACTCCCATTTCCAGTTGCTCCAACGTGATGAACTCGTTCGGTCGATGGGCTTGCTCTATACTGCCCGGGCCCAGAATGATCAGGTCGCGAAGCGTCTGCAAACAGCATCCATCGGTCGCGTAGCAAACGGTCAAGGGTTCGGCTTGATCAAGTAACTTGAGCGTTTCCTGCACGCAGACGCGGTCCGCGGGAGTGTGAACCGGCGGGAGCGGGCGGAGTGGTACCACCTGCAGTCCCAAACGCCGCGCTTCCGATTGCAGATCCTCGAAGATACTCTGCCAAGGCGTGTTTGGCATCGGCCGAAAGAAGATACGACATACCGATTTGCCAACAGTTATGTTGGCTGATTGCGGATGGTTTTCCAAGACGAAATTGAGCGACAACTGGGGTGGATCGAAATCGCTGTTTTGCAGTGCCGAGTCTGTTTGGCTTCTCGCGTATAGATCGTGCAGAAAACTCAAAAAGGGAATCATCTGCAAGTTAGCATTTCGTCCATCGCTGGTACTGCTGTGGGCTGCGACACCGGTGCTGATGACATCTAAGTGGCAGCCTCCCTTATGGGAATTAACCAATTTCAGCTCGGTCGGCTCGCCAATAATTCCGACGCTTTGTTTCTCCACCATCTCCAAAAAGAATTCTGAGCGTTCTGCCAGCAGATCCGCGCCGATCATGCCGCATTCCTCATCACCAGTGACGAAGAAGTAGATCGCCGCGGACTGTTCGCTCTGAGGTATCCGCGCGATGGCGGCAAGGGCTGCCGCTGCCGAACCTTTCATGTCACAGCTTCCTCGGCCCCAAAGTCGGCCGTCCGCGATGCGGGCGTCGAAAGGACCTCCATGCGGACAATTCCAACCGTCAATGGAAACCACGTCGTTGTGGCAGAAGTATCCCACACCGCAACTGGAAGATGGCCGCACGGGAGACCGTTTTGCTTCCAGGGCTACCTTGGCCTGCCCTTGTTGATCGCGGTATGGAAAGACACGGACCTCGAAACCGAGATTCTTCAAGTGATGTTGATACGGGATCAGGGCAGCTTCGTTGGACTCCGAGGTTACGGAGGGATGTCCGACCAATTCCTGAGTCAAGCTGAGGACCGAAACGGTCGGAGTAGTCATGGTGAAAATTCGCAATGGGGGCAAGCGTTCTAAAACAAGCGGAGTTGGCCGGTATCCGCAGGCTGAACATGAAAATCCTAGTCCATGGGTGGAATAAAGTTAATGGTCGCTTCGCCCGCGGTCGTTGCCAAGGACGCTAGTTGGCAATTTTTCATGGTGAGGGTGATGAAAATCGTAAGTAGGCTGGGCGTAATGGCCCTTCGGTTCTTTTGATTCGCTGACACTGGTGGTATGCTGCGGGTTCGGTGGAATCGGCCGGCGATGCTACGCAGTTCGCGACTCCGCCATCGAGATATAGCAACGGTGAAATTTCGTCTTGGTACTTGGCAACCGCCCCACTTCAAGGCTCTTGCCGCGTATCGTGGTAGGTTTAAATCGTAGGACAAAAGGGCAGTTAGATGATTGAAGCGGATCCCCGCGCTGTCTTGGCACTTATCCTGGGTGGTGGGCGAGGAACACGTCTTTTTCCACTCACAAAATACCGCAGTAAGCCGGCCGTACCCTTGGCGGGCAAGTATCGCTTGATCGATATCCCCATTTCTAATTGCATCAACAGCAACATCAACAAGATGTTCGTCTTGACCCAGTTTCTCTCAAACTCGCTGCACACCCACATTCGGCAAACTTATCGTTTCGACCAATTCAGCGGCGGATTCGTGGATCTGCTTGCCGCGCAGCAGACCATGGACGAAGGAACCGATTGGTACGAAGGTACGGCGGATGCCGTCCGTAAAAACCTGAGACACCTGGACCAAAAGGGCATCAAGCACGTTTTGATTCTTTCGGGCGACCAACTCTATCGTATGGATTATCGCCGTATGCTGGCGACCCACGTGCAAAACAAGGCGGATGTGACGATCGCCGCGATTCCCGTCGAACGCGAATCGGCCGGGGCTTTGGGAGTCATGAAGTGCGACGATGCCGGCAGGGTTACGGGCTTCTTGGAAAAACCCCAAACCGACGAAGAACTATCGCTGGTAAAAATGGATCCAGCCTGGATCGACGCCCGAGGTATCCCATCCAAGGGCCGCGAATGCTTGGCGAGCATGGGCCTCTACATCTTTAATCGGGACCTGCTATTCGAGATCTTGGAAAAAACCGACTATCAGGATTTTGGCAAGGAAGTCTTTCCGGCCGCCATTCGTAGCCGTCACGTGCATGTGCATCTGTTCGACGACTATTGGGAGGATATCGGGACGATCAAAGCCTTCTACGATTCCAATCTTCAGTTGGCACAAGCCGATGCCCCCTTTGATCTGGTTTCGCCCCAGGCGCCGGTTTTCTCCCGAGCCAGATTTCTGCCACCCGCGATTGTCGAAGGCGCAACGATCGAGAACAGCCTGATTGCCGACGGCTGTCGCATCGGTAGCGGAACCGTGATCGAAAACAGCGTCATCGGATTGCGTTGTCTGATCGGAGAAAATGTGGTCATTAAAGACAGCATCATCATGGGTGCCGATGACTACGATACCGATCAAGAGGTGGCCAACTTTTTGAAGAAGGGGCAACCTCCGGTGGGCATTGGATCCGGCAGTCGCGTTATCGGCTCGATCTTGGATAAGAACTGCCAAATTGGTGAGAATGTCGTCGTGGAAAACCGGTCCAATAAAGTGGAGTGTGTCGACTTCTACCCCTGCTTTATTCGTGAGGGAATACCGATCGTGGTGAAGGGCGGCATGATACCGGATAACTGGAAACTGGCCTAAGCCGGCAGGACTTCCTCAAAAAATCGGAACCAATTTCCATGCATGATGCCCCGCATGTCCTGATCGCTATATCCCCGCTTACGCAATAGGTCAGTCAGTACTTGCAAATCGCTGATCCGGTCCAGGTCCCGCGGAGTCTGCTCGCAGCCATAGCCTCCATCAAGATCGCTGCCGATCCCCACATGGTGGGCGTCGCCCGCCAGTTGGCAGACGATGTCGATGTTGTCGACGACCGTTTCCAGTGTTGCTAATCGCGGTGATTTCCCGCGAATGTAACCTTCTTGAAGCATGATGATGTCCATGGCGATGCCAACCACGCCGTCCCGACGAATCACCTCCAAATATTGCTGGTCACTGAATTGCCTCTGCCATGAGGCGATGCGCCGCGAGTTCTGATGGCTGGCATGTACCCGACCTGAAAATAGATCCAATGCTTCCCAGAACGAGCGGTCCGAGAGATGGGTCAAATCCAAGGTCATCCCCAGATTTTCGATCCGCTGCAGTAGCTCTTTGGCGCCGGCCGCCAGTCCCAATTCACTCTCGGTGCCACCTCCGTAACGGTTGTCCCCATAGTGCGTGAGGCCGATGGCTCGCAAACCGCATTCATAGAATTCGTCCAGCGTTTCGGGATGCAACAAGGGGTCAGCCCCCTCCATCGTCAACACAAAGCCCAAGGGCGTTGAGCTCCCGGACTCAATCTCAGCCAAGTGTTGCCGCAGATCACCTTTCGAAGTCAGCATTCGCAAATGACCCGCCTGGATCAAAGCTCGGTAGTAAGCCAAATGGGCGTGCGCGATGGCATAACAGACTGGGGGGCTGATCCAGCCAAACGAGTGGTTGATCTCCGGTTCTTGCCGAGCAAGCAAGGTGGCCAAGCAAGTTCGAATTTGGCCCTGCTGACACTCGGGTAAGCTCACCGTGTTGGTGCACCTTCCCTTTTCATTTTGCATATGCAGAGCGGTTTCCTGCTGGCGAATGGCGTCCACTGTCAGCGATAAATCCCGGTTCCAATCCACGCCGTTTAAGGCCAGGTCCAAATGGGCGTCAAAAATATGCATCCGAGGCCAGTCTCCCAAATCTGCTTGCCTAACAGTTCGATCGCTAGAGCTCAGCCGAAAGTCTTTAGCTTCGATTCGCTTCGGCTTTCAGGCTGGTACTTCATCCGAAATTCTCAAAATCAGCCATCCGATTGGAATAGCCGGCAATTCGCACTCATTTCGGCTTCGTCCAAGATGCGTTACCATGACCGGTCGTTTGAGACCACTGTGGGTTTCGCCTGTGGATCGATTGAGTGCTCGCTCAGAAGAAAGCCATCCATGTCGGAAATGTCTGATGACGACCTAGGAGCGCAAATTGCCGCTGCTGCAGATAATGACGACGCCGCCGTCGCAGCCAGTATCATACGCGCGGGTGATTTTATCGTTTTTCAGCAAATTGATCCCGAGAATCCCGATCTCGAGCCAGATAGCGAAGCCGGCTTTAGCGTTATCCTGGCCCAAGTCGATGAGGATACGGCAGTAGTCTGCTTAAGCAACAAGGAGTCGGCTCAACTCTTCGCGGACGAGATCGCCGACGAAATTCCTGAGGGGCACGATTTGCCGGCAGTCCTGCTAGCAGGTGAAATTCTGCTCGATGGACTTCCTGAGGATTGCGGACTTTTGCTGAATCCAGGCTCGGATTTGGAGTGCTACTTTCCGCCCGGTGTCCTGCCCTGATGGGCAAAGCTGTACTTGCCCGGGGCTGATAGGTTGTGCCGCCTTCGGGGTGCATACCACCGAGGCTTGTGGCGATCAACTTCTTAACGCCTTGAGTCCTTGCGAGCTTGAGAGTTCAGATCGGCTTGGAACAAGCGTAGAAACTCTCCGTAGCCTTCTTTCTCGAGATCTTCCTTGGGGATGAATCGCAAGGCAGCCGAGTTCATGCAATAACGTTTTCCACCCCGGCTACGCGGACCATCGTTGAATACATGTCCCAAATGCGAGTCTCCGTAACGCGAACGGACTTCGGTTCGCGGATAGAGCATCTTGTAGTCCGTCTTAAATACAACTGCGTCGGGGGTGATTGGCTTGACAAAGGACGGCCAGCCAGTCCCCGACTTGTATTTGTCCAGCGAGGTGAATAGCGGGGCACCAGATACCACGTCTACATAGATCCCATCCCGCTTGTTGTCCCAATAAGCATTCTGGAATTGCGGCTCGGTTCCGTCCAACTGCGTGACCTTAAATTGCATGGGGCTCAGCTGACGCTTCAACTCCATGGGGCTTGGCTTCCTGAAAGTCAACCATGGTCGCTCTTCTCGAGACTCCTCGGAATCGGCGTTGGCACTCTCCGGACGGGAGCCCGGCAGTTCAAGGGTTGAAGCCCGTTCTCCCCAGTGACGGTAAACGAACGCGTCGCGACCAGAGCTCAAGCGGAAGATGTTGTATTTGAAGGCGTTCTTCGTGTGGTAATCCTGGTGGTATTCCTCAGCCGGCCAGAACGTCTCGCGTGGCTCCACAGCGACGCCAATTTTCTTGCCCTTGAAAATTTTCTGCGCGTCCAATGCGGCAATAACGCGCTCTGCAGCCTGCTTCTCCTCCGGAGTCTCGTAGTAAATGGCTGGGCTGTATTGCTTTCCACGATCCTTGAATTGACCTGCCGGGTCGGTTGCGTCCACATGTTTGACCAGCCACTCGACCAAGCCCGCATAAGTTACTTGCGTAGGGTCGTACATCACGAAGACGACCTCGCGGTGTCCGCCCGAGGAGTAATTTTCGTAGGTTGGATTCTTGGTACGTCCGCCGCTGTACCCCGAGATCACGTCCACTACGCCAGGGCATTTCTCAAAGTCGGTTTCTACGCACCAAAAGCAGCCGCCTGCGAAAATGGCAGAGGCCCGTTCGGCAGAAGAATTCTCCTCGGGTATCGCTGACTCTTGAGCTAGCAAGGGGAGCCTTGATCCCGCAATTACCAGCAGCGAGAAGACCAAAGGTGCGGCCACAAATTTGCGTATCATGAGCAAACCTCGCAAATCAAAGAAGAACTGGCTGCCTTTCCATCGAGGACATACCTTGCTGCTGACAACTCGGGCAGCCCGCATGTCTTGAACAATCCCAGATCAGATCACCTTGCCCTGGTGATGTATCCCTGTCATTATAGGCAGTAGGAAAGCCGCAATCCAACATAAGTCTGCGGACTCGGCTCCGATTCGAGCAGCAAGTGCAGCGAAATGTGAGCTGTCTCACGTAGCTCAAAATCATTAGCCGCCTCAGCGTAAGCCGAGGTTTTCTCGGTTTTCGGATAGGTGCCCAGAATCACCGTTTTTTTCTCACCAGGCATTTTCCCTCGCGTTGAGTAACATATCCATAAATCCCAGTATTGCTCGGATTGGAGTGCCCATTCGAGCTTTCTTTTGCCAATAGACTCTTACTTTAGCTGAATCGATGAAGCTGCTTCCCTTGACTTTTCGCCGTTGCTGCTTGGTAGTAGCCATCGCCATGCATTTGAGCTGTTGGACTTGTATCGGTAGCGGGCAAGACAAGAAACCTGCCGCAGGGCAATCCGCTTACGCTGGGCCGATTCAGATCGTGGCGATCCTTTGGGACTCCAGTCCTCAGAGTGCCGCTTCGACATTGCGGACGACCTTGCAGAATGCTGTGGAACGCGAACAACTCGATCAGGCCGCGGCAGCCGTACAATCGCTGGCAGACAAAGCGAATCGCGTATTGGCGTCAGCGGATGAAGCGGATCCAAGATGGATCAGTTCCCTGGCCGTTCAGATGCTGCTCGGTGAGAAATCGCCGGCAATCGTCCAGGCGGTGGAAAAGCTGATTCGGCAGAACGCCAGTGCGGAACAGGCCCAGGTATTGGTCGCGATT
>JANSWS010000691.1 GCA_024743355.1 bacterium | reverse complement strand
TGTGTATCGAATTCTGACGCCGGAGTAATAAACAGAAACTGGGGTGAAACCAGAATTGCCTTGAGCATCAAACGCTGAGCTGCCAGGTCAGACAACTCGCTCTGGATTCCCAGGTCGAACACATCCAACAAGACATCAATCTCTGCTTCCGTGGTTGGCCGGCGGTAGGCCTTTTTAGCCAATGACTGGGCAACCATCCTCGCCATCGAACGAGGGTCAGTCTGCGAGTTGTGAGACTCTCCCAATAATTGCTCTTCAAACTCAATCGGCAGCGACAAGTCTTCTTCTAAGACCTGGTCCAGCACTTTATCGGCAATCGCCAGGTACTGTTCAAGCTGAAGTGGTGAAAGTGAATTCAGATATCCCGCTCCGGCCACATCGTCGGGCAGACCATCGGCGATGCTGGGAGCGACGCCAAACAGATCGTGCAGCGTGTTGCCGTATTCCGATTTTGTCAAACGCCGAATGACGAACGGTCCGGGATCTTTGGGACTGAGAAACTTGACCTTGTTCAGCCAACGCAGGAACATCCGCCGCTCCTTGGCGGTCGGCTGCTCCATCCCTTCCGGGGGCATGTCGTGGGCCTTCACCCTGGCGGCCGCCTTCTTCCACTGCTGGCTGAAAGCCGCATGTCCTGGACTTTTCAGCGCCGGAGAAAAATTGACCCCGGCCTCCGTGGGCCGCTTGTTCTGATGACACTCTAAGCAATACGTCCTGATGAAGGGTGTGACTTGATTCCGAAAAAACTTTTCGGCGTTCGCCTTCTGCTTCGCCAGCTTGTCATCCTGCGGCGACGAAATGGAAGTCGACTGGTCTGTATTGGACTGGTCTGGACTGGTTTGGGCTGTAGCGGACTGGTCTGGACTAGATTGTGCCGGGCAAGTGCCAGGCGCCGCGCACCAGATGGCCCACATAGCCAGCGCAACCACCTTACGATCAGACAATGATTTCGAGAGGGTCATAGGGAAAATCATCCGATATCCAAATTCGTTTCCTCCCCAGTATAGCCTTCCAAGGCGGAGAACCTATCCGAAACCCGAAGATAACCGCGGCTAACGCCAAAGCGGTTAATGATTTTCGGATAGGTTCTAGGCTGTGCGGCAGACGAAAATTCTGGCTGCTGTACAGCGAAGATCTTGTCCCTAAGCTACCGATTGGAAGTGTTACTCGAGATTTGAGGAAACGAGCATGCCGCGTCATCGTCTGTTTGCGCCTGAGCGACTACTGGCTTTCAGTGATGGCGTCGTAGCCATCGCCATCACTTTGCTCGTTCTAGGATTAGAAGTGCCCTCAGTGCATGACGTCCCGGAAAAAGAGCTGCCCGCCTTTTTGCTGGACTCAGCCCATGCACTACTCAGCTACGTGGTGAGCTTTGTCGTCATTGGTACTTACTGGCTGCAACACTACATCATCTTTCACTACGTCGAGCGGGTTGATCGCTGGTTCGTTTTGCTGAATGGACTGTTCCTGCTGACTATCTCATTCATTCCCTTTCCAACCGGACTGCAGTCCGTCTATCGCTACGACGCCTTGGCGGTAGTCATCTACGGCGGCGCAAATATGTTATGTAGTCTTTCACTATTGGCGATTTGGAATTACGCCACCAAGGATTTTCGCCTCATTGCCAAGGATACGCCTGCCCAGGCCATTTTCAGTCTCAAACGGCGTATCGCTGTGACTTTGGCAATCTGCTTGGCGGCCATTCTGTTATCGTTTGTCAACGTTCTGCTCAGCAAGCTCCTGTTTTTGACCATTCCAGGGCTATTTTTTCTGCACCGAGTCGAGGATGAGAAGAACTGAGCCAAGGCCTTTCAAAATCGGACAGAAGAGGCAATGGCGAGGATCGGCATTGGACAAGACACACGGATTCGGACTGAAAGGCAATCACTTTCCTTTGCGGCCTGAAAGGCCATCAACAAACCAGCCCAGGGCAAGGCAATGCCTTATCGACCGCGCAGCGCAATTCAAGCATTGCCGTCGCCCTGGGTTGGTATTCGCCCGAAAATACAAGCACGACGCGCGAGCAAGTGAGTTTCGGTCGCCATCGAGTACACACTCGCTGGCGCTTTTTGATGTTGCGCTAAATCCAAGTTACTCTCCCGCTTGCGGGAGAGTCGGG
>JANSWS010000208.1 GCA_024743355.1 bacterium | reverse complement strand
CTAGCAACTAGCAACTAGCAACTAGCAACTAGCAACTAGCAACTAGCAACTAGCAACTAGCAACTAGCAACTAGCAACTAGCAACTAGCAACTAGCAACTAGCAACTAGCAACTAGCAACTAGCAACTAGCTTCTAGCTTCTAGCTTCTAGCTTCTAGCAACTTTCTATGATCGACCTATCCACAGACCAAATCCGTTCCGAAATCCTGCGACTGACCCGAGAATATTCGCGGCGAATGCACCAGCAGAACAGGCCGGGCTACGACGAAGCCGCCCCCGAGTTTATCCCGGGTGAAACCACCGTCCCGTATGCGGGACGCGTCTTCACCGAGGACGAAGTCGAATCGGCCGTCGGCTCGATGCTGGACTTCTGGCTCACCTTGGGCAAAGAAGGCGAGAAGTTCGAAAGCTTGCTGGCGGATTTTCTGGGCGTTCGCAAATCCTTGCTAGTCAACTCGGGATCCAGTGCCAACTTGCTGGCTTTATCCGCTCTGACCAGTCACAAACTGCCCCAAGAAAAGCGCATTCTTCCCGGCGATGAAGTCATCACCGTGGCTGCTGGCTTTCCAACCACGGTGGCGCCCATCATCCAATGCGGGGCCACGGCCGTGTTCATCGACGCTGATCCGGTTACGGGCAATGCCCGATGTGAACGGCTGGAAGACGCTTATGTTCCTGGCAAGACCAAAGCCGTCATGATGGCCCATGCCTTGGGGAATCCCTTTGACCTTTCCACCACGCTGCGGTTTTGCCGTGACCATGACTTGTGGCTGATCGAAGACAACTGCGACGCCTTGGGCTGCAGCTATACACTAGGCCCCGATTCATCCTTGCACCAGCACTTTCCCAAAGCTGAGCGGTGCGCGGACGGTTCGCTGACTCGATATACCGGCAGCTTTGGCGACTTGTCGACGCAGAGCTTCTATCCGCCGCATCACTTGACCTTGGGCGAGGGCGGAGCGGTCAATATTGTGAATCAGCCGGCTTTGAAAATCTTGGTCGAGAGCTTTCGCGATTGGGGACGCGATTGTTGGTGCCCTTCTGGCAAGGACAATACCTGCAACAAACGCTTTGCCTGGCAGCTGGGCGAATTGCCCGAGGGGTACGATCACAAATACATTTACAGTCACTTGGGCTACAACTTGAAACCCCTGGATCCGCAAGCCGCCATTGGCATCCAGCAATTAGACAAGTTGCCCGAGTTCATTGAAGCTCGCAAGCGCAACTGGCAGACGCTGCGGAGCGGCTTGGCGGATTTGGAAGAGTTCATCGAGTTTTCGCTACCCACGCATGCCATCGCTTGGAACCGCGATGGCAGCTTCAGCTGGGACAGCAGCGGCTGCAGCGTCGATTGCTCCTGGTTCGGCTTCAAGATGTCGGTACGAGAGAATGCCCCCTTTACTCGCACCGACTTGGCTCGTTATCTGGACGAGAAGAAGATTGGCAACCGCATGTTATTTGGCGGCAACCTGCTGCGGCAACCCGCCTTTGTGCAGTTGCGGAAAGACAACCCTGCGGCCCTTCGCATCGTCGGTGACATGTTGGGTGCCGACAGCATCATGAACGACACCGTGTTTATTGGGACCTATCCTGGGTTGACCGAAGAGATGTTGTCCTATGTGGTTGAGAGCATCCAATGCTTCACCAAAAAAGCTGCAGTAGCCTGCGGAAAATGAGAGCGTGCAGCTTAAAAAACATCACCCTCCCGCTTGCGGGAGGGTCGCGAGTCATGCGAGCGGGGAGGGCCACGTTCCCCTTCCGGCTCGCATCACTCGCCACTTTCCGAGAGGGAAGATGAGCAAGCAACGTTTCTGCTATGTGTCGTTACGAAGCTCCCAGACTGAGATTAAGTCATTAATCACATCTCCGATCATTCCGATTCAAAACGCTCTGCTAAGCGTGCTAGTCGCAAGCCACGAAGTGGTGGCATGTTAGAGCCCCACGCGTGAGCGTAGGGTCGGCGGCCCTGCCTCCCTTAAGCCGCGAAGCGGCGACAGAAATGCTTGTATCTCCAACGCAACTTAAGAATACCACTTGCCAGGCGTCCCTCGCATGTTGAAGCGCAGTTCCGGCTGGCAACCCGTTACCTTTCGCGGCGTCTACCTCCTCGACCCGTTCTTTCACCAGGACGAACGCGGGAGCTTCGTGAAAACCTACTATGTCCCCGAGTGCGAAGCCAGCGGATTGAGCTTTGAACTGCGTGAGGAGTTTTATTCGATTTCGCAGCGCGACGTCATTCGCGGCATGCACTTTCAGATTCCTCCGCACCAGCATCAGAAGATTGTCTACTGTTCCTCGGGTCGGATTTTGGATGTGCTTGTCGACCTACGCACCAAAGAACCGACTTACGGTCAGGCAACCAGTTTCGAGTTATCGAGTCTCAACCGACATTCCCTATGGATTCCACCTGGCATCGCCCATGGCTTTTGCGCCTTGGAAGATGGGACTTGCGTGGTTTACAAAACGGACTGTGAATACGCACCCGAATCCGACGCCGGCATACGCTGGGACAGCATCGACTATGACTGGCAGATAGACAGGCCCAAGCTCTCCGACCGCGATGCAGCCTTTCCAGCTTTGTCCGAATTTCAATCACCTTTCTAGACTTCCGCTTCACTTTGCGTGCCGCTTGTTGTCCTAGTGCTCTATCCGACGCTTGCGCTCTCTCTTACCTCCACCGCTTGCGGGGGAGGTCGCGAGTAACGCGAGCGGGAGGGGGCTCTTCAACGACCAGCGCGGGCAATCTCGCTAGCGTGTCCAAACCATGAAACTTTTCGTCACGGGCGCCACCGGCTTCATCGGCTCCCACTTCGTCAATCATGCCCACGAGGCAGGCCATGAGTTGGTTTGTCTACGCCGCAGCCCCGAATCCAAGCCTCGCATTGAACTGCAGAAGCAGCCCCAATGGATCGATGCCCAGCTGGACGAAGTCCCGCAGGAAGCCTTGGACGAATGCGAAGCCGTCATTCACTTGGCAGCTCATTCGGCCAACGTCCCCTATGACACGCTAGAGAACTGCTTACGCTGGAACGTCCTGGCCCCGTTGGCCCTATTTCGTACTGCCATCGCCGCCGGCATCGACCGTTTCATCGTTGCCGGCAGTTGTTTCGAATACGGCCGAGCGGGAGAGCGCTATGAGTTCATTCCAACCAATGCCCCTTTAGAGCCAACGCAAAGCTATCCTGCTTCGAAGGCCGCTGCTTCGATCGTTTTCAGCCAATTGGCTATCGAAGAGAATCTGCGGCTGTCCATTCATCGCATTTTCCAGGTTTACGGCGAGGGCGAGACCGAAACCCGCTTCTGGCCTTCAATGAGGCGAGCCGCTTTGGAAGGAGAAGACTTCGAGATGAGCATCGGCTCGCAGGTAAGAGATTTTATCCATGTTTCCGAAGTCGTGAACGCCCTTGTGCGTGCGGTCGAACGCACCGACGTGCTCGCTGGACAACCGCTGATCGAGAACATCGCCAGCGGCCAAGCTCGCAGTCTGCGTGATTTTGCCGAAGCGTGCTGGCAGGGGTGGAACGCAAAGGGCAAACTGCTGGTAGGCGCCAAGCCGCCGCGCAGGAATGACATCCAACGGTTTGCCGCAGAAGTTCCAACGGTGTCAGCCGCCAATCGGTGACAATCGGCAATGCGGGACACAAAAACCTAGATGAAAGTCCTATTCACCACTTCACCCTTAGAGGATTACTTGGGCGATGGCGTGCTACATGGCATGCGCACTTTGCTGGGTGCGGATTGTGTTGACTTCGCATTGGACGAGATTACTGCGAGGGGCGGCAATGAGTTTTGGCGAACTGTATTCTTTCAGAGCCCAGGAGGTTTCCGCTTTAAATGATCCTCATTCTCGGTTCCGGCCTTGCAGGGCTTTCATGCTCTTACCACTTGGGGCATGAGGAATGCCTCATCCTGGAAAAGAACTCATATGCCTTCGGCCACGTCCATAGCACTCAGCGGGATGGCTACACCTGGGATGAAGGGCCACATGTTTGCTTCACGAAAAGCGAATACGTCTGGGAACTCTTCGCGGAAAGTGTCGGTGGACAGTTTGAGGAATTCGAGGCTAAGACGACTAATTACTACCG
This sequence comes from bacterium, assembly GCA_024743355.1. Classification (GTDB taxonomy): domain Bacteria; phylum Planctomycetota; class Planctomycetia; order Pirellulales; family Pirellulaceae; genus Aureliella. Next base: position 8,855 of record JANSWS010000208.1, on the reverse strand, counting down.
GGGGCATTGGATCGATCATCCTGCACAGTCAAATCTTTATCAGATTCCCGAGCCTCTTCGTTCCCAATGTCTCAATTCGTTTCTGGAAAGCCGGCCTGTCGAGGGAGAGACAACCAAGAAGGTCACTAATTATCAAGAGTGGTTGGAGCAAGCATTCGGTCCGGTCTTTGCCGAAACGTTTCCCGCAGCCTATACGCGCAAATATTGGACGTGTGATCCCAGGAAAATGGGAATTGACTGGGTTGGAGGACGAGTGTTTGAACCGAAAGTGGAGGATGTACTTGCTGGTATGCGCGGGCCGCTAGGTCGACAGACTCACTACATTAACCGCATTAGGTATCCCAAAAGCGGAGGCTATCAATCCTTTGCCGCCAAGCTGCGGGAAGGGGCGAACATCAGCTTCGGGGCGGAAATTGTCCGTATTGATCTGCAGAACAGAAAGCTTTGGACAGCAGATGGCCGTAGCTTCAGTTGGACACGTTTGATCAATACGTTGCCGCTTCCAGATTTCATTTCATTGTGTGTCGGTCTCCCCTCGCAAGCCTACGAGGCAACCCGTGAGCTTCTCTGCTCGCAACTTCTTCTAATCAACATCGAGGCGAACCACCCTACCCTAAGATGCGAAAATTGGATGTACGTTTATGATGAGGATCTCTACTCAACCCGCATTAACTGTACCGAGAAGCTCTCCCCCCGCAATGCTCCAGTAGGAACCACTGGGGTTCAGGTGGAAGTTTACGGAAGTCGACTCAAGCCTTTTGCGATGGATCCGAACACCATCGCCATGGCTGTAGAACGTGAAGTAAAAAAAATGGGCTTAGTCGAGCCGTTCGCGACAACCTCTTTGCACACCGTTTATGTCCCTTCGGCAAACGTTGTTTTCACCAAGGAAACAGCTTCGGCGCTCGAGTGCATCTGGGCTACCCTTGAGCCCTTCGGCTTGGTGAGAGAAAAGGAAGATTGCTCGCCGCTAACGGATTGGAAGCAAATTCAAAGTCTTGGCAACGAGCGATGGTCTCTGCTCATGGCCGGTCGCTTTGGCCAATGGAAATACTTCTGGACAGACGACTGCGTTCTGCGAGGCCGCAGTCTAGTGGGGGCAAGATAAACTGCTTCTTTGCGAAAGCACTTCCATTAGCAACCATTATCAAGGTCTTAAATCTATTGGCATGGCATGAACTGCTTAGGCATACTTGTCTGCAAGAGCATGGAAACCATTTTCAGCAATAACAACTAAGTAATACCTCTGAGCTGTGCATGTCGGTAACTGGCCTGTTGATGCTAATCTTTAGGGTATTTCCACACTACAGTGTAATAAGCACATTTACTTCACAGAACTAACGCTTTATTCAAGATGCGCAATTTGGTGTCCATCACGATCCCAGTGTTCGAAAGAACAGAGTTTTTTCGCGAAGCACTTGATTCCGCACTACGCCAATCCGTTAGTTGCCCAATTATTGTCGTTGACAACAACTCAAGCCATTCGACCTTTAAAGAGGAGGTCGTGCGTCACCAAGACCGTGGCAGAAACGTTACTTATGCCAAGCAGCATGAGAATACCGGCCTGTTTGGAAACTGGAACGCTTGTGCAAAGTTAGCAAAGTCCGAATACTTCGTTGTGTTGTGTGACGACGACGTATTGGAAAAGAACTACATTGAGGATTTTGTAAAAATTCAACGGTTGCATCCGCAGATTGAACTCTACGCGACCAAACTCCGATGGTTTGGAAAAGGTGTTAAAGAGGCGAATCAGTGGAAGTTCTTTCGCCAAGGGCTTTTCACTGGAAATGCCATCTGTGAAGACGCAGCAAAGCATGGATTGTGCTGGCCAACGAACTCAACTGTCTACAGGACTGCTCTTATACGCGACAATCCATGGCGTAATCCAAGCCCGATCAGACACTCTAATGCGGATTGGCATCAAATCTACTCGATTGCTCCAGGCAGAATCTGCTATGGCAATCCAAAGCCGCTATATAACCTTCGTGTTCACGACGCTAACGCAGGCCGTCGAAATGTATATGCTACGCTAACGCAAGCAGAGGTCTTCTTCGTTATTGCAGAAGAACTTCGAAAACAGGGCAAAGTCGAATTCGCCCACACTGCCTATGTGCGTTCAGCCACATGTGTGTTGAATTGCTTTCTTCTCAATCCAACAGGTTTTTCCCAACTCGTTCAACGATGCCTCGCTGATGGCGATCCCTTTGTGGAGTTCATCCACGACTTTTGGGGGCAGCGATCCAGGACAATCCGGTCCGTTTTGAACTATACAGATCGAGTGAGACAACTCGCACTTTGGATGAGGGTTCGGTCTACCCGTTACTTGAGCCGTTTTAGCCCCGGGATCTTCGAATCTCTTGCGATGGGTGACTTCAAACGCGATTTCGCAGGGTACTGTCAGCAACGCAGTTGAGGCTTTTACGCACTCGGTTATAGCCAGCGTAGTGTTTGTCGCGTGCTCAGGACGGCGAGAAATTTGATTGCTCATCGGTTACGGTTGCCAGGGGGGGCCCTGATACGCACTGCGAGTTATGTCACAGCATTGCACGCTTTGCAGATGGTCTTGTCTGCAGCGATTGGATTCTTGATCGTTAGATCCCTTAGCAAAGAAGACTATGCACAATTCAATCTGCTGACGGTATCTGCTGCAACTTTTGGAACGTGGTCGAGCATTGGAATAGTCTCGATCTTCATTCCGTTCGCGCGATACCTTGAGCAGAAAGGTAGAACCATAGATCAGATTGCCTTCGCATTCGGGCGTCTGGACCGACGGATTGTGGGCGTAGCAATGATTGCTTCGACAACGGTCCTCGTTGTTTCTTCAATTAGGCAAGGCTGGTTAAGCGTCAGTTTCTGTGTAGCCGCAACGTTTTTTCTTTTGTCTGCAGGGCTTCAATATCGGTTTCGACTGACCGAAGTAGCTCTCAGGACTTTTGGAAAGCCGGTAGTCTCATTCGCTATCAGCTTGAAGAGTGAGTTTGTTCGATGCTGTCTGGTTCTCTTCGCCATCGGCTGTGCAATGCCCATTGCTTCGAATTGGGTGACACCGTTGCTCGGCATCAGTGCGTTTGCTGCCTCATCGCTTGCGCTATGGGAAATTCGTCAACGGTTTGCTTCAAGCGTGGGTGCCCCGTACTCCGAAACAGCCTCTGATAAGGAGACCTATAATAGATTGCTTTCCCCGCTCTTGTTTCCGTCATACTTCTATCACGTTTCTCAGTTTTTTCGATCGAGCATCGTGTTTTTGATCTGTGGGACGTCGGTGATAGCGGAAGCCGCAGCCTTGGGGAGGCTGATGATGTTATTCTCAATGATGGATCGCGTAGTTGAAGCTGTGGTGCTTCCAAGGTTTGGAAAGTCTGATAGCCACGCTGACTTTCTCGATTTGCTAGTCAAGAGTTCTTGTGCGGTATTATGCGTCACTTCCTGCATTTTTCTCTCGGCGATGTTCTTCCCTGGCATATGGCTGTGGATCCTCGGGGATAAATACTCAACAGTGACCAGTCCATTGTTGTGGGCCACCGCGGCAGCATGTGTCGAACGACTTTCGGGGCTCTTCTTGTTCAGCCAACTCGCATATGGTCAAACTCGAAATCAATGGTGGGTACCACTTATAAGCACCGGAGCCTATCTGGCTTGGGCATTTTTTATCGGCCTTGATTCAACGGAAAGCGTTACAAAGGCGCTGTTCTTTTCAGCGGCTGTGAATCTAGTTGCGCAGTTTCTCATTCTCACTGCACGTATTTGGTCCTGGAAGAAAGCTGCAGCGAATTGAGTAGTACTAAGCCGTTGATAACCTGTTCGATCCTTTGCTACAACTACGGGAGGTTTTTAACGCAGGCGATTGAGAGTTGCCTCGATCAGAGGGTCGACAATACTCTCTTTGAAGTGCTCGTTATCGATGATGGATCGACGGATGAGACGCCAATAGTTTGCGGGAAGTACGCAGATCGCATTCGAGTATCGCGAACGGAAAATCTAGGCTTTGCAAAGAGTCTTGAAAGGGGACTTAAAGAAGCGCGAGGTACATATGTGGCGTACCTCGATGCGGATGATTGGTGGGAGACCAACAAGTTAGAATCCATAGTGCCGCACTTGAACGAGCAGAATCTTTTGGTGGTTCATCCGCTGAAGTTGGTGGATGAAAATGGAGAATCGCCTCGAAAGGAGATTGGGGCTTGTGGGAATACGTCTTCTATCTGTGTTCATCGTGATGCTGGGCTATCGCTTCTTCCCGGCACCTCCGAGATCTTCTGTCGGCCACTGCTCGATGTTGGAAGGGGAATTACGTTGAGCTCTGCGTTAGGGAACTATAGGATACACGGAAAGGCGATGACCGATCGTTCGGCCTCGAGCGCTCATACTGAATTCTTTGCACAGACTGCCTATCAGACTGCTGAAACATTAAGGCACCTTGCAGTGCATACACCATTTTGGTGCGATGAGTCGCGCCGTCTTCTGGAACTATCTAAGTGGTATCATGCAGAGGGCGTAATCAAGGATTTTGAGAGACTAACCGAATTGGAAGAGGTCTCACGGTTCGCAGCAGGATGGACCTCAATGGTTGCTACGATGTTAAAGGCAAAGAGAGGTCCATCCCAACGAGAAGCGCGACTAACTGGAAGGGCGGTTCGTCTGGCGCTTAAAGGATTACTAAATAACGTGCGGGTTGTCGTAGGTGAATAAGTGAGGATTGTTCAGTCAACTTGGGTTCGATTCCACCATTTTGATTTGGCTAGAGAGCTGAATCGCATTGGCAAACTAGAAAAGATATTCACGACCTTGCCTTGGTGGAAAGCGAATATGGAAGCAGAGCAACAGGGGATTCCACGTGACCTTATTAGTTGTAACCCCATTTTTCAAGGAGCTCGGCATATCTTGAGCCGTTGTCCATGGTATTCCAGGGCCATTGACACGAAATTGGCCGTCGAACAGACGAAACGATACTCATCGTGGGTAGCGAAGCGCCTACCAGAATGCGAAGCCTACATTGGAATTTCCGGGTCGGGATTATCGGCCGGACGGCTGGCGAAGTCACGCGGCGGGATTTATGTGATGGACCGCGGCTCATCGCAGATTCGTTACGTCAATCAGCTCTTGATGGAGGAGTACCAAACTTGGGGGCTTACGTTTCAACCAGATCACCCATTTCTAATCGAGAACGAGGAAGAAGAGGCTCGTGAGGCAGACGTGATCACGGTTCCCTCTGAGTTTTCCAAGAGAACATTTGTGCTGATGGGAACGGATCCTGATAAGCTCAGGGTAGTACCCTACGGAGCATCGTTTGAAGAGTTTCAAAGAGTGGGCACGCCCCCGCCGAACAGCTTCAGAGTCTTGTTCGTAGGAAATTTCTCAGTTCGAAAGGGCGCGCCCTATTTGCTGCGAGCTTTTCAGCAATTTAGGCATCCGAGAAAAGAGCTCATAGTTGTTGGCCATGTACCTGAAGAAGTTCGCGACCTTATTCGAAGAATTGGGTGCGAGGGAGTAACATTCGTTGGACCGGTTCGTCGTTCGAAAGTGAAGGAATATATGTCGTCTTGCAATGCTCTAGTATTGCCGAGTGTTGAGGATGGTTTCGGATTAGTTATGACGCAGGCAGCAGCATGCGGATGTCCGATTATCGCTTCTGAGCACACAGGTTTCGATACGATCTTTAAGCACGATCGTGACGGGCTTCTAGTGCCTACCCGTAGTTCTCAAGCCCTAGTTGAGGCGTTTGAAAGATTGGCCGAATCAGACGAATTGCAAAAGCAATTGGCCTACATGGCGGGCCAGAGGATTAAAACGCTCGGAGGTTGGAGCGGCTACGCAGCTGATCTTGTTCGATGCATTGCTGAGGCTCGTTAACTTTATTCCGTATTCATTCACGGCATTAAATTCGCTCACGTCTTGTTGCATGCAAATGTCGAATCCCCGTCGCAAAGCTGTGATCATTTACCCCCATATCGGAGAGTATGGCGGAATCGAACGTAACATCATCGCGCTGGCCCAAGTTAGCTCTAGTCGCGGCGTGGAGCCTTACGTATTGTGCGCTTACGATCGAGTTGGGTTGAATTCGGATTTCTTGACGACGGTTGAGTTCGGTGACAACTGGAACCCATTTGTGAAAGCACGTAGGATTCGACGCTGGCTGCAGAAGCACCGAAGTGAACTTGTCGGTCAACCGCTTTTTTTTGGTTGTAAAGCAGGGACTTATGCGGCAATGGCCGGGGAACGGGGCTACGTCTTACATTACACAGACCCGCCTTCGCTACTTAGTCGGCTTCCCAGCTCACCTAGACAGCCGCTTCGCATTCTTCGTGCTCTCATTTCAAGCCGTTACCGGAGGGCGGGCGTACGCAACGCGCGTCTTCGCCTTACCATGACGGAACGAAATGCCAGGGAACTGGGTACGCTTTTTCGAACAGATTTTCGTGTCATCTATCAAGGCGGCGTTCGACCTACCAAAACCTACGCTATTCGCGAGCAGAATCACCAAACGGACGTCATGTGCTGGTTCTCAATCTGTCGACTTGCGGCTTCAAAGAACCTCGCTTGGATTACAGCCGCAGCGAAGGAATTCATTCGCGAACATCCTGACGGGATTGATGGCTTCCAAGTTGTAATCGCTGGAGACGGCCCTGAGCGAGAGCATTTGGAGGAAGAAGTCCGCGCGTATGGAATGGACCGCCATTTCAGATTCACTGGTTTCCTGGACAGTAACCAAGTTGAAGAGGAATTTAAAAGGGCTGATCTCTTTCTAGTACCCGGTAGACAAGGATATGGTTTACCGGTTCTGGAAGCTTTGTATCGGAGGATTCCGGTTGTGCTCAATCGAGAATCGCGAGTATCTGAGATACTGGACAACAACCCTTGGGTCCGTGTTACAGAAAATTCGAAAGAGTCGTTCGTTGATGGAACCTTAGACTATGCTGCGAGTCTCCGAGAGGGGGGGTGTCCTCCGGTTGATGCGATTTCGCAGCTGCCAACTGAAGAAGAATGGGCGAAGGAAATTGGCTCTTGCTGCCAATGGTGGTAGTCCACAAACTGAGTCGCTACTAAAACTAATGAACGTTCTTTTTGTAGGCGATCTCAGTTGCCCCAGCGCATCAGGTCGTCAGCGGCTTTGGGCAATACAACGAGTTGCCAATTGTGTGACGCACCTCAACAAGCAAAACTACGCTAACAAACTGGGGACGATTGGCGGGAAGCTAGCGAGACTGATGCGACAGCCTCGAATGCTTCGAGACTGCGTGGGACTTTCTCGTGCAATCCTCGAGTCGTGTCAGACGTTGAAGCCCGACCTCTTATGGATTGAATGGCCTCGTGACATTCTCAGGGACTCCATAATTGAAATCAAGAAGCAACATCCAGACATGATCATTGTTTCTTTTCAGGACGACAATCCTTGGGGTAAACGAACTGACCAATGCTGGATGTGGAGTGAGTATTTCCGTCTTGTGCCATTGGTAGATTTGCACGTTGTCAAACGCTCAAGTGACGCAGAAAAGCTCAAGGAGCTAGGTGCAACGCAGTGCTATACATGGAATCACGGAATCTTCACGCCTCTGTTTCATCCGAAGAAAGCTGCGATCAAGTATCCGATCAGCTTCGTGGGTACTTGCCTCGACGATCGTGCATGTTTTATTGAAAGCCTGTTAAGGGCGAAGATACCAATTCACGTTTTTGGATCGCATTGGAAACGTAGGTCAGCTCTTCCTTCTCACTTTCCGGACAACTTTCATGATCCCGTTAAGGGACTTGCATATGCCCAAGTGATTCAAGAATCACAACTCTGTTTAGGATTAGTTTCTCACTCCAATTGTGATGAATGGACGATGCGCACCTTTGAGACAATTGGCTGTGCGAAGGCTCTTGTAGCCGAAAGGACGCCCGCTCATTGTGATTGGTTTGAAGAAGATAGTGAGATCGTACTGTTTTCGAACGTGGAGGAGTGCGCACAAAAGATCCAACAGCTTTTAAAGTTTCCAGAAAAATGCGAAGCGATCGGTTCGGCAGCACTTGCGAAGTGTATGGCCCAGAAATGGACGCTTGATTCCCGCATGGAGGAACTGCTGTCACAAATCTTTTCGAGCGACTAATGAGCAATTCATTGGAAAGGAATAACAACAAAGAAATCGAAGTTCGCAATTGGGAGAGGTCTTCGAGGGGTGTTCGGCCAATCCGCATTCTGCTCGTACTAGCAACGGCTTTCCTTTTCTTAGTGCAAGTAGTGTTGCTTCCTTCTCCTAGTAACGTCGCGGCGGCAGGTCTAGCATCCTTGACATTTTCAGTTGCGGCCGTTTTCCTTATCCGGCCCTACAGGAATAACTCCGGCGGGGCCTACACGGCAGCCCTAGTCATCCTGTTAATTGCTGCTAACAGCGTGATACCATTACTTGGGATGTCTCTTCAGGCCCAACCGTTGACCGCGGGACTTGAAGCTCCAGTCACGGTTTTTGGTCACCGGTTTCTATTCGCCATTACCTTTCTTGTCGCTCACTTCCTGGCGACCTCGACTTTCTTTTCCAGGATCAAGAGATATTTCGGAGGACTACTAGACAAAGGGAAAATCCGAGAATGCCTCGAATGGGACGTAGTTGCCGTTTCTTCAGTTGTCGTCCTACTTCTTTTTATCGCAAAGAACTTTCTGGGCGGTATTGTCGGAAAGGTTTTGGACGGCACTCAGTTCGCATTTTATTTCCCTTTTCTGCTCCTCGTTCCTCCCTACCACAAAAAGACGGCAAAGAGACCAGTTTGGCTTCTAATTCTGGCTGCGTACTATTCCGTTCAGATATCTTTCGGCATAACTTCTCGCATGGCTTTGTTGTTGGCCCCGGCTACCGTATTCAGTGGTTGGACTCTTGCCGTTGTTG
>JANSWS010000026.1 GCA_024743355.1 bacterium | reverse complement strand
TTGCGAGTAAGGCAAGACCACGAGTTATCCGCCTGGGTACAAAGCGAGCTCGCACGTCGCTTCGATTTTCGTTGCTGTGAAGACATGGAACAATTCCAGCGATCGCCGGGACTTGCCTTGACCCGACAACGCCATGTCAAATACGGCCGTCAGCACCATGAGAAGGACGATCGCCAAAGTAGCTTCAGCTCCCGCAATTTTGTGCTGGGCTGGGACAACGCCGAGCGACTGCACGAGTTACGTGAGAGCCTGGAAAGCTTACGGCAGCAGGAGTCCGAAGTTTTGGACTCCATCCAAACACTCGAAAGCGACTCAAAGCGAGTTTCCGTCCAGATGGCTGCGGTGGAAGCAGCTCTGTCGGTCAGCGACTTTGAATCGATCGACGTGGGGAGGCATCGCCATGAAATCGAGCAATTGGAGGCAGAGCGCAAAGCCATTGAGGACTCGAACGATGCCGTCCGCGTGCTGAGAGAGCAGTTGGACAAAACCCTGGCAGCCAAATCCGCTGCTCAAGGCGAACGCGATTCCGCAATTGCCCTGGAAAGTGGACTGCAGAGAGAAAACGAACAGGCCAATCATCTCCTGCAAAAGTATGAATCGATTTTGCAGGCCCGTGAGGCGGAGGGGAGCTTGAACGCGCATCGCGTCATGTTCGAGCCGCTAGAGCTGAGCCTGGCCGAAAAGCTGGCGGAGGTCCAGGATTTTGTCGAGTTCTCGGAGCTTCAGAATGAGGCAACGCGAGACCTTCAGCACAAGCTAACCAAGCTGACTCGGAAAAGCGAGCCCTTGCAAGCAGAGATCGTGCGAGCCATGCAGAGGTTCCTCAGCGACAGCCCGGAAGAAAAGGCGGACTTACGCGCGGACTTGTTGTACTTGGATGGCTTCTTGGGCTTGCTCGAACAATTGCGACGCGACGATCTCCCCAAGTATGAGCAGCGTTTCCAACAGCGGCTGAACGAAAAGGTGATTCAGGAACTGGGCGTCTTCCACGCAGCCTTGCAATGCGAGAAGCAAGAGATTCAGAGTAAAATCGACACGCTCAATAGCTGCCTTCAGCAGTTGGAATATCGCGAGGGAACCTACATGCGGCTCGAGCCGCGCAAGGCGGACGACCGGGAGATCAAGGATTTTCAGACGCTTTTGCGACAATGCCTCGATAGCGGCTTCGAGGCAGACCCGGAGGTGAACGAAGCACGTTACCAACAGATTGAGAAACTGATTCACCGGCTGCGAGAAGAAGAACGATGGCGTGACAAAGTCACCGATGTACGACGCTGGTTTGACTTCGCCTCTCGGGAACTCGACGTGGTCACTGGAGAAGAACATAGCTGCTACGAAGATAGCTCGGGTCAATCCGGTGGAGAGAAAGCCAAGCTGGCCTTTACCATCCTGGTAGCAGCCATCGCTTACCAATTTGACATCGACCCAACCATGGATGACGACGATCGTTTCCACTTTGTAGTTGTCGATGAAATGTTCTCCAAAGTCGATGATCGCTTTGCCGACTACGCGCTGCAATTGTTCGAGAAGTTTGGTCTGCAGTTGCTGATCGTAGCTCCCTTGGATGCCAAGGCCAGGGTGACCGAACCCTATGTGGGACGTTATCTACACACAGTAAAGAACGAACGCACGCGCACCAGCGAAGTCATTTCGCTCACCGCGGAGGACTATGAACAAGCCGTCGGCGCAGCGGGTGCATCCAGTTCCTGGAAAGGAAAGCGCCGCGATACGGAAGGCGCAGCAGTACCTTCTGCCAAGCCCCGCTGACCACCTCGGTAGCGCCTTTTTCCTGTCGTCGCTTCGCGACTTTGGGGGCGGGGTGAGGCCTGATTCCTCGGACTAAAGTCCGAGGCTAAATCCTGTCGTGCGTTCCGCACTGAAAGCCCACTGTGCCGACCCTTCGTTACATTCCGCGTTGGAAGACGCATGTGAATTGTGGACAAATGCTGTTATCGGATGGTTCTCCTTTGCGAGCCGTGCGTTCCGCACTGAAAAGCAACCCAGTGCTGATGGAAAGTCGACGCAATGGAGCAATCGTGCAGGGACTCAGGGCCAACGCTTGGGTGGGTCGGTGGTCTTAGTCGCGAAGCGACGGCATGAATTAGCCTTGGGCTTTAGCCCAAGGAATGCGGACGACATCGAAATCCCCAGTCGCGAAGCGACGACAGGAAAGGGCGGCGGAGTGGACATCGATTTACGCATACGCGTTACGAATTAACTGCATGGGCTGGCAACGGCCGTCCGTACCGCGATAACCCCCTCACCGGCCGCTGAGACGGCCGACTCTCACCGTGGGAGAGTGAATTTGTCGTCAGATGCATCCTGCTTAAAAACCTACGTCAAACTCCCAGCACCATCTCGAGCCCACTCAACAGGGTCGTCGCGTATTGGCCAGCAGGCAATTGAAACTGAAGCGCGACCTGGTACTGTTCCGGCTGCTTGGCCAGCTCGTCGCCTTGGACCTCGGCTGAGGATTCCTGTACTGTCATCAGCACGTCCCGCTGCGCCCGTGAGAAAAACACATCTCTGGGATGCGAGAAACGCAATTGATGGAGCCGCAACCCGAATTCTCCCGCTGCCTGCTCAGCCAGCGAACGGATGCCTTCCGGCCAGCGGGTGGGGCGGCTTGATGGCAGTGGAATCCGCAGCTGCCGCAATGGACTTTCCACTTCTGTCGCGACGATGTCGGTTTCCGCCACATGCCGGAGGCTCGCATGCGGGAACACCAACGTTCCCGCATGTCCCTGGTCACACTCCGGCCATGCAGCATTAAGTTGGCGAAGCCTGAGTGCGACGATTCGATTCCACAGCCGGGATTGGAAAGCGGACACATACAAACTTCGCATGTCCCGATCGATCAGAGCGACAGCTTTCTTGAAGCCCTGCGGGTGATCCACCAAATACGTAATGACGCTGCGGCGATTGCTGCGAGCGAGTTCTTGCTTGCAGGCAATCCAATTCCCCCAGTTTTGCTTGAGGATATCTTTCTGCGTTTTCTCATGTGGCGAATCATGAGCATTGTCCTCTGCCAGTGCCAGGTAGAGTGCTCGCTCGTAGTTACCAAGACACCAGGGTTGGGCGACGAACTCGCCATTCGTAGCGACCGAGCCAAAACGCTGCGGGCCGAAATAATTGGGGACGCACAATAGATCGCTGCTCATCAGCTGTTGAAGCAGCGTGGCTTTCTCCAGCGAAAGTCCGCGGACGCGGATTTGAAACCGATTGGCCTCAATATCCTGAGCCGTTATGGGCCGCGGTGCCTGCCCCAGATACTGCAGACCGAAGTCTTCCGCCTCAAAAGCATCTTTGGGCCCGCCTTCGATGCTTACTTTTTGAATCGTCACTGCATGTCGGTCTTTGCGCCCTGCAAATCGCAAGCTTCGACGGGGGATGCCCCACACGCGGGCCACAATATCTAAGGCTTCCGCAGTACCTATACCCGACTTGCGCAAGTGGTAGATCGCATGAGCGCCACCGCTCATGGGGATGGAAGAGATTTCCTGGACGACAAAATCGTCTCGTTGCTGCTTGATTTTCATGGGGTCCACATCAGCGAAACCTGGGCTCCGCCATCGCTGCGTTCATTGTCTCCCAGGTCCGCACCAGTGCGTCCAGTTGTTCTGGCTCAGAGGCCGCCAGGTCTCGGCTTTCCCCAATATCGGAGTCAATGTTGTAGAGTTCCCATCGACGACTGTCGGCACGATTGTCGGCACGATTGTCTGGGGCCACGATCTTCCAGGCTCCGGACCTGAGCGCGGCCCGACCACCTTGCCGCCAGAAGAGTTGCTGGTGTGGTGACTTGGCGTTGGGATCAAGCAGAATTGGCATCAAATCGTAGCCATCGAGATTGGGCGGCAAGCTTGCTTGAGTCCTGGCTACAGCTGTGGGAAAAATATCCAACGAACTGACGACCTCTGTCCGAACTTGGCCAGCCGGAACCGTACCGGGCCATTGCACGATGAAGGGCACGCGGAGTCCGCCTTCATACATCGATCCTTTGCCGGCCCGCAATGGCAGGTTGCTGGAGGTTAGCTCCTTGGTCGGACCACCATTATCACTCAGAAACACGATCAGTGTGTTTTCTCGCAATCGGTGCTGCTCCAGACAGGCAACGATCCTTCCGACTGCGGTATCGAGATCGCTCAGCATGGCCGCGAAGATGCGTCGATGCATATCTTCGATGGCGGCGAATTTTTTAAGGGTTGCATTTTTGGCCTGCAAGGGACTGTGTACCGCGTTGAAAGTCACGCTCAGAAAAAAGGGACTTGAGTGATACTGTTCGATAAAAGCGCAAGCTTCCCTGGCGAAGGCGTCAGTGAGATACTCCTGCTCGTCCACAGGCTGACTGACTCGCACGATGGGATTGTTGGCGTCATAGTCCGGTTCATCATGCCCCATATGCGAAGAATAGAGCAGTGTTTCCGACACTTGGTATCGCAAATCGCCCGCCGATGACGGCAGCCCTTTCCTGCGGAGCATCGTCGTAGTATCCCGCCAAGGTGGCGGAACGAAGTAGTGCCCTTCATGACTGAAGCCAAAGAAAGCGTCAAATCCATGTCGCAAGGGGTGATAATCGGCGGCACCACCAAGATGCCACTTGCCAATCAAGCCGGTAGAGTAGCCGGCATCATGTAGACACTCGGCCAGCGTAATTTCATCGTTTGGCAGCCCAGTACCCGGATCTTCGTTGCGAGCCCCAATGGGATTGAATTCGTAACCAAACCGCATCGGGATGCGGCCGGTAAAGAAACCCGCCCGAGAAGGGCTGCAATTCGGCGCCGTTACGTAAGCCTGTGTAAATCGAACCCCTCCCTCGGCCAATGCATCGATATGGGGAGTAGGAATTTGTGGGTTCCCCTGACAGCCCAGCTCACCATAGCCCAAGTCATCTGCGACCAGCAGCACAATATTCGGTGAGCGTTCCGCCTGTGCTGGAAGATCGGTCGCCGACAGAAGCAAAATGGCTGTCATTGAGCAAAGTAAAAGCAAATTCTTCATCGCATTCCTCAGCGATAGGACTGGCGTCCTTGAGGTTTTCGTATTGAATAGTTGAGAGCCATGCTGACCTTTTCGGCAGCATAGGCAACCATCATAGCCCCGTTATTCCGCCTTCGTGAACTTATTCAGTGATCTACATCATGCATGATTTTAGTCGGACGTGCAGCATTTGCGGCCCACTTCTGGTGGCGTTCCTGTTAAGTAGCAATTGGGATCTCCGTGTGAGTCATTGCCAAGACGCTTGGCAACCCACGCCGGTTGCCCAACAGGCTGCCACTCACATATCCGACCCCAACCTGAGAAGCCACATTCGTTTTTTAGCCGATGATCTATTGGAAGGTAGAGGTCCAGGAACGCGCGGGGATCAGCTCGCACAACTCTATATCCGTTGCGAGCTGGAGTCGTTGGGAATCCAGGCTGGAGCTGGAGATGGAACCTGGTTTCAACAGGTTCCCCTGGTCGGAGTATCCACGGCGCCGCCAACCAGCGTCACATTTCGCTCCCAAGACCAATCGCTGACTTTGAATCATCACTCCGACATGATGTTGGTTAGCGGCCAAGCCGTCAGTGATACCGTTGAAGTCGCCGGAGACTTGGTGTTCGTTGGCTATGGAATTCAAGCCCCGGAATACCAATGGGACGATTACAAAGGGATGGACCTTTCGGGGAAAATTCTGGTGATGTTGAACAATGATCCAGAGGACGACCCGGATTTGTTTGCCGGCCGACGGCGACTCTACTACGGAAGATGGGATTACAAATATGCGATGGCTGCAAGAATGGGAGCCGCCGGTGCGCTGATTCTTCATACCACCGCCTCTGCGGGCTACCCCTACCAAGTCGTCCAAACTTCTTGGTCCGGAGAGGAATTCCGCTTGGCCGACACGGGAGAGGAAAACACTTTAGTCAATGGATGGTTGACGGAGGAGGCTTGCCAACGCTTGATGCAGCTGGGCGGACAAGACTTGAACGCGTTGATCCAATCTGCCCAAAGCCGTGACTTCCGACCGGTACCCTTGGGGATATCGACCAAGTTCGCGATTACAGCGGCCTCCAGAGAGCAATTGACCGGCAACGTGATTGGCGTCATCCCAGGCTCGGATCCCGAACTGCGTAATGAATATGTGGTGTTTACTGCGCACCATGATCATTTAGGCTTGGCTGCCGAACGCGACGCAAGCGGTGACAACATCTACAACGGCGCGGTGGATAACGCGTCCGGTACCGCAGCCCTGTTGAGCATAGCCAAGGCATTCGCCAGTCTTCAGGAACCTCCTAAACGCTCGATCATGTTCGCATTCGTGGGCGCTGAAGAACAAGGCCTACTTGGCTCAAAGTATCTGGCCGAGAACCCGCCGATACCGGCCGGCTATATGGCTGCCGTGCTGAATATCGACGGCATCAACTTCTTGGGCAAAACCTTTGATGTCAGCATTGTTGGTAATGGAAAGTCGGATCTCGATCCACTGGTTGAGGCAGTGGCCAGCTGGCAGGGTCGTAATGTTGTTCCCGAGGTATTTCCAGACCGTGGCTACTACTATCGCTCCGATCAATTCAGCTTGGCACAGGTTGGCGTTCCGGGTGTGTACTTGGACCAAGGAGTTCATTTCGTTGGACGTCCCGATGGCTGGGGGAAAGAACAGTGGGATGCTTGGACTAAGAACATCTACCACCAACCCAGCGACGAATACGATGACAGTTGGAATCTGGAGGGTGCCATCGACGATGCCCGCTTGCTGATGCACGTGGGATGGGAGGTAGCCAACCAGCCGAAGATGCCGGAATGGTTACCCGGAGATGAATTCGAGGCTGCCCGTCAAGCCGCGATCGCCAGTCGCGACCAGGAATAGTCTGGTCCGCGGCAAACGCAGCGCTTGCCTCACTTGTGCGGACTAAGAGTCCTATCCGAAAACCATTAGCCGCTTTGGCGTTAGCCGCGGTTCTCTTGGGTTTTCGGACAAATTTTAAGGTTCGGCGAAGTGTTAGGCAGGTAGCCCGTCGATCGCCGGCTTACGAGCACGAGAGCCGTTTTTTCATCTCGCAGCCGTAAGATGGTACTTCGTCAGCGTGTAGAGCGTTTGGATCAACCAACAGGGAAGAGTTCACAGGAGAGAACTTTGCGAATCTTACTAACAAACGACGATGGAGTTTATGCCCCTGGTATTGCAGCGCTAAAGCATGAGCTGGAATCGCTGGGGAAAGTGACGCTGATTTCTCCCGCTACGGAGCAGAGTGGCGTTAGTCACAGCATCACCTTTCTGGAGCCTCTGGTCTGCAAGGAAATCTGGGATGGCGATGAATTACATGGAATTGCCGTGGAAGGTAGCCCTGCGGACTGCGTCAAGCTAGGTGTTTCAGAATTGATTGACGAACCCGTCGACCTGGTGGTCAGCGGCATCAATGGCGGACTCAACGCGGGAATCAACGTGCTTTACTCGGGCACGGTGGCGGCGGCGATCGAAGGTGCTTTCTTCCGCTTGAACAGTTTTGCCATTTCTTTGGAGTGGGATCCGCATGCGGATTTTGCCACAGCTGCCAAGATTGCCATCCCGCTCATTCAACAAGTCCTTGAGCAAAAGTCTGGGCAACCGCAGCTGTACAACGTCAACATCCCCAGTGCCGCGGTAGAGGCCTATCGCTCCGGAAAAATGCCTCAAGTCCGTGTCGTACCCATGGGTGTGGAACGCTACGGTGAACACTACATCAAACGGCAAGATCCGAAGGGGCGCGACTACTTTTGGGCCACCAATGACCCGCCGCCGAAGCGAACCGATCACCCCACCGATTTGACTTGTTTGGCAGATGGCCACGTAACGGTCACACCGCTCAAATTTGATCTCACAGACGCCGGCGAACTGGAAAAAATGGAGTCCTGGGATCTGCGCATTCAGTAGTTTTTCAGGGAAGATCTCTGGGCTGGACTTTGGTTGGTGGCGGCCTGGTTGGCGTCGGCCTGGTTGGTAACGCCTTTTCCTGTCGTCGCTTCGCGACTTTGGGGGCGGTGTGCATATTGGAACCTCGGACTGAAGTCCGAGGCTAAATCCTGCCGTGCGTTCCGCACTGAATGCCAACTTTGCGGACTGAGGGCCGTGGCACTGGGAGCCACCCAGTGCGCACTGGGGGCCGACTTTCGTCTTTTGACGCTGGGCTCAATCTGCCGGACCTTCGACCTGTCGTGCGTTCCGCACTGAGAGCCAACTTTGCGGACTGAGGGCCGTGGCACTGGGAGACAATGGGTTTTAGTCGCGAAGAGGTTGTGAATTAATTGGGCCGCACCGATTCAGCGACAAAACCCCTCTTTTGAAACTACTGTTCTCGTCCTTCAAGTAGCAGTTAGACGAGATTAGATGCAACAAAAGCAGAATCTGAGACGATGTGTTTTTGATGTGGTGGATTAATTCACAGCCTAGGAGCGTTAAGGGCTACGAATTGCCATCCCAAGTTGTCCCATAGTCTCCTTTTGACGCTTCACGACGAAGCTCTTGGCTTGTTCGACTTTGCGCATTGCCAGTTCGCGATCTTGTACCATCTCCAATACGGCTGGAACAATCTTTTGCACCTGATCTTCTTGATCCAAGTCAAACAACCAGTCTCCTAGGCCGATATCTTCCCACATGAAACCCTTTGAGGTCTGTTCGGCAAAGCGACAGACGATGGCCGGCACCCCATTTCCAATGCACATGATGGGAGAATGCATTTCATTGCCGAACAAGCCCAGGCTCCGCACATAGGTACTGATCGCCTCGCCGGTCAACCAGTAGTCCGGCCGCCAGACGACTCGGGATTGCACCGATTGGGGCAGGGGATCGTAAAGTAATTCCTTGCCGACCTCCATCTGGGTTTGATCTTCCGGGCAGATCAGCACACTCAGATCCGTTCTTTCCACGATTTGAATGATGGCCTCTCTTAGCTGGCGATGATCGTGCTCCTTCATTTCCTCGTTACGCGCATGCTTCGTCGCGTCAAAGGGTCGGTTTTTGGAAGGTATTTTCCAATAGGGTGTGTAGCGCAAGCGCGGAATGCAGCACACGAACTTCTGTGGCTGCAGACCATGTTGCTTCAGAAACTGATTCGCTCGCTCATCGTCCCTGAGATCGCAGGCGAATGCACCATCAGGTCCAAACTCCATCACCTGGCATTCACATCCCTGTTGTTGGGCGTACCGCAACGACCTCGAATCGCGGAAGAACACAAACTCAGCCTGGCTTAGCAGCTGCAGAGTACTGCGCGTCTTGGAGGGCAAAGTCGCAGTGGTTGAAGTGGACTCTTGAGGAGACATAGTAATCCCGTAGACACCAAAGGGCCTGTGGGTTGCCTCGCTCCATCGTCGCAGGTCCTTTTCCGCCACCAGAGAAGGCCCCGATCCGTGCAGCATGAAGTCACACTCTTGGAACGCGAGCTCGAGTGTCTCCGCATCTTCGGCAAAGTCCAAACGCGGGAAGCGTTTGACGAGCAAGTCCCGAACTTCGTCCGAAAGCTGGCTGGGCCAAAGAGTGACTTGTACCTCGGGCAGGTATCTCTCCAGTAGCGCCAGCACCCCGGGTGTGTGGGCGATATCACCAATATTCACGGTCTGCCAGGAAGATCGCAGCAGGACCCTGGCTGGGCCCTCATCCGCGGCTCGCCCTCGTTTTAGACCAAGGCTAAGTAAGCCCAGCATGCTCACAAAACTACGGCGTTGCATCGATCTCTCCACTCGGATTTTGGCCTGCACGGTCTGGGGAACCTCGTCAGTTGAGATGCCAACTTCCAGCCCATTACCCGGCAGCCTCCACCTTAGCTTAAAACCGATCCGAAAACCGAAGAGAACCGCGGCTAACGCCAAAGCGACTAATTGCCGTCCAATTAATGTGGCATCAAGCCCCAGCGGCCGAAAAGACTCCCGAACTTTACAGTCCTGCAGGGGTCCTGAAAGAAACCTAACGATCCTCTAAGGGGCAACTCGCTTGCGTAAAGAAATAGTAACAATTAACATCTCTTCATCTTTACGCACTTGTTATTATTCTCTCAAAATCCAGCCCGATGATGCATCGCGCTATAAAAATCGCACTCTTGCTGCTCGGGTGTTGCGGACAGTCGGCCATGCTGGGTTGTCGCTCCGAGAAATATCCGGTGTTGGTAGTGCCACCGCCTAGCCCGACATCGAGAATTCAGCTCACCCCCATCGATCTGCCTGCGCTACGCGGTGTCCGCTGTGATACGGGTCGCGAAGCGGCCTTGTATGCAATCTTGGAAATCATCGGGGCAGGAGTAGGATGCATTGATTTTGACGAGGACGGAAGGTGCGATCTATTCTTCCCTTGCGGTGGCGGCATTGACGCGGACCAGTCGACGGTGCTGGGCAAGTCATGCAACCTTTTGCGCAATCTCGCCCCCAACGAGGCTGGCGATGTAACTGCGGCGGCACGCTTGGCGGCGGAGGATCTATACGCGCACGGCGTGGCAGCCGCGGACTTCAACGGCGATGGCTATTCGGACCTGATCGTATATGGATTTCACGGGCTCAGACTGTACGTCAACATGGGCGACGGG
Organism: bacterium; assembly: GCA_024743355.1. Lineage (GTDB taxonomy): Bacteria > Planctomycetota > Planctomycetia > Pirellulales > Pirellulaceae > Aureliella. Next base: position 25,292 of record JANSWS010000026.1, on the reverse strand, counting down.
ACCTTCACGGATGCTACGCAAGCGGCCGGGCTAGCCAACATCCCTTGGAGTACATCCGTTGCTTGGTTCGATGCCGACTCGGACGGACAACTGGACTTGTACGGAACGGGTTATGTGAATTGGAGCTTCGAGAATAATCCCGAATGCATTGGTTGGTGGGGAGGCAGACGCGATGTTTGCCCCCCGATGAAGTTTGACGCGCTTCCAGATTGGTTCTGCCGATTCTCGGAGGGCAGCTTTCAAAGATCCGATCACGTGTTTACTTCTCCGAACACAGGTCGCGGTCTGGGAATCCTGGCTTTCCGTTTGTCTGAAAACGATCGTTATCCGAGCCTTTACGTCACCAACGATATGACCGCGAATCATTTTTTCGTTGCGGACGAAAGCGGCAAATACGAAGAGCAGGCCGTGCTGTATGGATTGGCCGTTGATGGCGTGGGGGTTCCGAACGCCAGCATGGGAGTAGCCTTGCTGGATTCCAACGGTGACAGCCTATCGGATTTGTTTGTCACGAATTTCGATCACGAATACATGGCGTTGTATAACAGCCAGGGACTGAATTTTTCCTATGATTCCCTTAAATTCGGCCTGTCCGGGGAATTTCCTCCGGTGGTCGGCTTTGGGGTGGTTGCCACAGATCTCGACTGCGACGGTGACGAAGATGTTTTCGTGGTGAACGGTGGCGTGGAATACGAGCCTGCGGCATTTGAGATGGAACAAGAACCGGTGCTCTTGGAAAACATTGGATCGCGTCGGTTTCGCCGTGTACTACCCCACGAAGCGTTCCGCAACAAAGAAGTAGGACGCGGATGCGCGGTCCTGGATTGGAATAACGACGGTTATCCGGAACTGGTTTCTTCCAATCTTTGGCACAGCCCTCTACTGTAAACAGGCAAACTGGCTGCGTGTTCGTCTCATCGGAAGACAAAGTCCACGCACTCCGATCGGTGCGATTGTCATCGCCCGAACGGATACTCGACAGCTTACACGGCAACTCTTTGGTGGTGGTAGCTACCTTTCACAGAGTCAGCAAGAACTGTTCTTTGGTTTCGACAGCGACACTTACGCAGAGCTGGAGATTCACTGGCCCAGCGGGCAGACCCAAAGCTTGGGCCCGGTGAAAGTCAATCAATGCCTGACCGTCGTTGAACCAGAGTGATTGGAACTCAAACGGATCGCATCCATGCTGACTCGGTTGATCCAGCGGGGTCAATCAGTTACCAGGAATTCTTCCGAAAAATGACTCCCCCGGGCTAGGTCAATTTTCGCAGCATCTGAACAAAGGCGCGAAACACGAGGCCTGCATTGGGGTTTTTAATGGTCCAGCGTCTAGACTCACGCAATCGCAAAGCACAAGAGTGAATTCATGTTGGAAATTCCGCAATGGCGGAGAGGTTTGTCAATCAGCCTTGGTAGATGCTGCGCCGCGATTGGGAGATGGGCGTGTCTTTTCCTTTGTCTGAGTTGCTTGCTTGCCCCAAGCATGCTTTCCGGCTGCTCTCGCCCGTCTCGTCAGGAATCGGCAAGTTACGACAAGCTGGCGGATGTCACACCGGCTTCGGCCGAGGCCGTCGTACGATTTTGCGGAGATTGTCACGTTCCTCCGGATCCCCTGACTTATCCCAAAGGTCACTGGCCACAGGAGGTTCAACGTGGATTTGACTTCTACAGCAAGTCTGGCCGCAAGGATTTGCGCCCACCCTCTCAAGATTCCATCCTAAAGTACTACCTGTCACTAGCCCCTGACGAATTGCAAATCCCCGCACCGATCGAAGATCTGTCGAGCAGCCCCATCCGGTTTCGGCGGGAATCCATCATGTCCGCCGCGGGCAAGATCAAGCCTGCGGTTTCGCATCTACTGGCTGCCGACGATGGACTTTACGTGACGGATATGCTCTCTGGCCAGGTTTGTCGAATTCGTTGGGACCGCGCGTCCGGTCAGGCTGAACAGCAATTATGCGCCCAGGTGAAGCAAGCAACGCACGTAGAAAGGGTCGATCTTTTAGGTCAAGGGGAAGCCGGTCTTCTAGTGGCCGACATCGGTAACATGACGCCCCAAGATCACCAACTGGGCGGAGTCTATTACTTCCCTCCAGGCTTCGCTCAGGCCAATCCGGAGCCAGGCAGCAGCCGTATGGAATTGCTTACCGATGTGGGCCGAGTGGCCGACGTAAAGGCCGGCGACTTTAACGGCGACGGACTACTGGATGTTATCGTGGCCGTGTTTGGATATCACGAGAGCGGAAAACTTGAGCTGCTTTTGCGCGATCCGGATTCCGAGGAAGTACGCTTTACGACGACAACGGTCGACCCCCGGCATGGTGCGAGCCACGTGTGGATACATGACATCGACTCCGATGCCGACCTGGACCTAATCGTCTTGCACAGTCAGGAATTCGAGTCCGTCACCGCCTATCTCAATGACGGGCAAGCGCATTTTGTACCCAAGATTCTTTACAACGGACCAGTGCCTGACTTTGGCTGCAGCAGTATCGAGATCGCCGACCTGGACGCTGACGGAGATATGGACATTGTGCTAACCAACGGTGACAGTATGGACTCCAATCTCGCCAAGCCTCATCACGGTGTACGCTGGCTGGAAAATCGCTCGGAGAATATCACGGCAGCAGGAGCACCTTCGAATAAGCCTGTCCGCTTACTGTTCCAAGAACATCTGATCGCACCGATGGTCGGTGCCTATGGTTCGGCGATCGCTGATTTGGATGGTGACGGCGATTTGGACATCGCCGCCTGTGGCATGATTTGGGATGATTCCGAAATCAACACATTGATTTGGTTTGAGCAACAGCCGGATCACAGTTTTCTTCGCCACTGTCTGGATCTCTCCCTGGATCAGCATCCCTGCATTGAGTTGGGTGATTTTGATAACGACGGAGATGTCGATATCGCAGTGGGAGAATTCGATCAATTCATTCCGCTGGAAACATGGATATCAGTTTGGTGGAATGAAGGCCCCGCCGAGACCGGGCTAACCAGACAGGAATCCGCGCATCGAACCTCGAAAAGCTAGCATTGGATTGAAGACGGCGATTTTGCCATTCACGCGCCGAATCGAATTCGGCAAAATCCGGCATGGCTCGGATTATCTGCATAGCGAATCAAAAGGGTGGCGTTGGCAAGACGACGACGGCGGTCAACTTGGCAGTTGGCTTGTCGACCGCTGGCGAACGCACGCTCCTCATCGACTTGGACCCGCAGTGCAATGCGACCAGCGGCATTGGAGCTACCCCATCGGAGGCCCATCCCCTCTTACTCGACAAACCACTTCGGGAGAGTCTGCAGGATACGAGTTGGGAGAATCTACGCATTCTGCCTGGCAGCCGCAGTTTCGTAGACGTGGATCGTCTGGAACGCGGTGAATCGAGTGATTCCGCCGTACTCAGACAAAATCTTGACACCGGCATGGCCTCGTTCGACTTTGTGCTGATCGATTGCCCTCCCTCCTTGGGCCAACTGACGCAGGCCGCGCTGAGTGCTAGCACAGAAGTATTGATGCCTATCCAATGCGAATACTACGCCATGGAGGGCCTGACCCAAATGATTCATGTAATTCGTGATGTTATGCAGCGTGGCCAAGGCAGATTGACCTTTGGCGGAATCCTGCTGACGATGTATGATCCCAGCCTGGAACTGACCCATGAAGTAGACAGCGAGGTCCGCGAGTTCTTTGGCGATATCGTCTTCGATACTGTCATCCCGCGTGACGTAGCTGTTTCAGAAGCCCCGAGCCACGGCATCAGCGTAATGGACTACGCGCCCCGCTCACGTGGCTGCCGAGCCTATTTGGAATTGTGCATGGAGGTGCTCGAACGTGACTAAAGATCGTCGTCTTGGCAAAGGCTTGGCTGCATTACTTGGAACCCCGCTGGAGGAGCACGACTCTGGCGGCGCATCGATGCCGGATGCACCATCCAAACCATCGGCAGCTGCCTCGCATTCGTCGGTCACGAAAAGCCCTAGCGCATCGCATACTTCAGCCCAGGCTGGAAAACTGCCAGTCCAGGCAGTTGCTGGACAGCCGATGCGGGACAACGCGTCGCAAGTCAAACGCGAGGTAACCGGTGCTGTTTCGCTCAAGCAATTTGAAACGCCGCGAGGCGTGTTGGAGATCCCCGTTTCGGAGATCGACAACAATCCGTTTCAGCCGCGACGCAAATTCAATGATGAAGAACTGGCCTCGTTGGCTGAGAGCATTCGCGAACACGAACAACTCCAACCCATCCTGGTAAGGCAGGTTGGAAATCGCTACCAGCTGATTAGCGGTGAACGCCGACTGCGAGCCGCAATAAGAGCCGGTTTGAGCCGGATTCGCGCGGAGGTCCGCGAGGCCGACGATCGCCTGGTAGCCGAGCTTGCCATTGTCGAGAACCTGCAGCGCAAAGATCTGGATGCCATCGAAAAGGCTATGTCTTTTCGGCGTTACATTGACCAGCATCAGTGCAAGCAGGAGGACTTGGCGAAGCGGCTCAAAATTGATCGCAGTACGATTGCCAATTTGATGCGGCTGCTGGAATTGCCCGAAGAGATCCAACAGTGGATTCAGCAAGAAAAGATGACGGCCGGTCATGCTCGGGCCCTGCTTCCTCTGGGCGAAGAGGAGCAGCAGATGGATTTCGCTCGGCAGATCATGGGCGAGGGCTGGAGCGTTCGCGAAACGGAGCGTCGCGTAGCAGAGACATTGGAGGCCGAAGACGAGCAGGAAGGTCTGCATCGCCCCTCTGGTAGTCGTACCGCCAACCGCCCTTCGCCACAGATCGCCGCCCTGGAACAGCAACTGCGGCTATCGCTGGGGACCAAAACTGACATCCGCCAAAACGCTCGCGGTCGCGGAAAAATCGTGATCAGTTTCGCCAATCCCGAAGAATTTGAAAGAATCTGCAGTCTGCTTTGCCCTCGTTCCGATAGCAAGGCAGCGTGAACCACGGCGAGTCAACACACAAGTAGGCTCGTAACAAGCTCCGCTGACGCGACGAAAAATCAAGCGCAGCTGTGAAGCTGCGCTGAAAGGCGGAGCGATGTTACGGCGAGAGTTCGGCCGCGTGCGACCCGGAATGTGCGCACTTCCCCGATATCCACGGGCCGCATGGAACGAAACTGCCCACATCAGACTACAGCTGGCCCCGTTCACCCCGTCGCGTTCCGAGTGCCTCCCACACTCAGCAGAAACGAGTCCACCCCAGCCGTAACTGCACTTCGCACCCGTCGGCTATTTTGTATGGCGATGCTCGAACCTCGCTTCATTCAGGTGCTCGTTGGTTACGAGCCTACTTTCATCGCGTCCACCTTGGCCGTAACTGCACTGCGCACCCGTCGGCTGTTTTGCATGACAACGCTCGAACCTCGCTTCACCCAAGTGCTTGTTGGTTACGAGCCTACTTCATCGCGTCCACCCAGCCGTAACTGCACTGCGCACCCGTCGGCTGTTTTGCATGGCGGTGCTCGAACCTCGGATCACCCAGGTGCTCGTTGGTTACGAGCCTACGCACAAGTAGGCTCGTAACAAGCTCCGCTGACGCGACGAAAAATCAAGCGCAGCTGTGAAGCTGCGCTGAAAGGCGGAGCGATGTTACGGCAGGAGTCGATTCGCCACCACTCGGAACGCTTTCAGTACGCCGACCGCAACGGGCAAGGACTTATCCGAAACACAAAGCGAACTCTGGGTAATGGCTTTCGAATAGCTTCTTACGACCGATTCTCTCGCAGTCTAGCGAGCAGCCGTTTGCGCCTTCCTTGCTGGTCAAAACCGGGCCAGATCTGAAAAAATTGACTTCGCGCCCGGCTTAACCGTTGGCCCTGCAAGCAATACAAATGCCCTAAGGCCATCAGCGTGAACCTGCTGTTGGAGGTCGGCGATTGGACTTCAGCATGGTCCAGCAGACGTTGCATGGCCACGTGGGAATCTTGAACTTCACCCAGCACATTCTGCAGTACTTTTAGCTCACGTATGGCATTCTTCAGCGAAGCGCCGTATACGGGACGAAAGTACTCGAACAGATATCGCAAGCGTTTGCAGTCGATTCTCAAAGCATGCAGACGAGCGTCTGCCGAATCGTGTTGGATGGTCCGTCCGTCACGGAGCACGCGTCGATACTGCTTGTTGATCCAAGCCTGTGCCGCATCGCGAATCGTCGGTTCTCCGCGATGCTCCTGCCGTTGGTAGGAGTTGACGAAGTCGGCAAGCCCCTGAGTCAACTCGGCATAACGCGGACCATTTACACTGAGCCTCAACTCGTGAAGAGCCGCTTGCCGTTCTCGCTGCAAATGTTGTTGGTAGCATGTGTAGCCTGAAGCATATTCGGCCGGCATAGCGTCGCCTGCAGAATCAAGACTCGCCAACTCCACATCCAAATCACGCACCGCACCAAGTTGGCTGGCCAACCACTTCAGGTCGGCTTTTTGCCGCTGTAGCTTCTCGCACGCTGGCAGGTCTTTGCAGACGCGGAGCACGGCCCGCATTCTACGGGTCGCAACTCGCATCTGATGCACGCCTTCCGGATCCACATCGGCCAAGACATGGGGTTTCTGGTGTTGCAAGGCGTCCAGTTGTTCCTGCAGCCAGCGAACAGCTAGCCATTCAACAGGATCCTCTGAGCCAAGTTTCATAAACCAATTCCCCTACCGGTAACTCGGCTCAGGTGGCATAAGGCTAAGGTGTCAGATGTCCAGTCTTTGTGTCGCGTCTCCGAATGCCGGCAAGCGCACGCCCATCTGATCCATGATCGACAGGTACAGATTGCAAGCCCTGCGTTCATTGCTCTCGCTTTGGCGAACATCGATGATGCGTCCGTGCTTCCAGGCACCTCCCGCACTACCGGCCAGCAAGACAGGCATCTCATCCGCCTCGTGGCGATCGCCGTCGAAAAGATTACTGGCCAGCATCAGTATGGAATTGTCCAGCAATGACGTCCCGCCTTCATCGATCGACCGCATGCGTTCCAGCAGGTACCTGAATTGGGCTACGTGGAACTGGTTTGTTTTCAGATACATAGCTTCCAGCTTCGGATCGCGACCATTGTGGGTCAGATCCAGATGCAAGCTTCCCTCGACGCCTTCCAAAAAACCGAAGTTCATTTGCGACAGATCGTTATTGAGCATACAAGTCGCGATGCGGGTCTTGTTCATCTGAAAGGCCAGCACGATCAGATCCAACATCAGCCGCATGTGCTCCGAGACATTCTGCGGCAAAGCCTCGGGCGGTCGGCCAAAGGTGGGCTCGGTAGCGGACGGTTGCCAGCCTTCCAGTCGCTCTTCTCTGCGGGCGCGATCAATGCGATTCTCGATATCTCGTATCGAGTCAAAGTATTCATCCAGCTTAACCCGATCGGCGGCCGAAACGGTCTGCTGCATGCGCCGCGCATCATCAACCACCGCATCCAGAATACTCCGGTCGAGCAGGCGATCTCCCGCGCTACCCATAATGAGATCGTAGACACGGGCCGGATAAATTTCCTTTGTTGCGGGCTTGGTCGGAGAAGCCCAAGAGATGCATGAGCCATAGATCATCGACAACCCATCTTCCAACCTCAGCTCCGTCGGTTCCACGCCCAGAGCCAGGCTTGGAACCTCACAAGATCTTCCAATCTCATCGGCCAACACTTGATCCATGCTCTTCCCGACTCGAATGCTGGACTGATCCCGGCTGACCCAAGCTCCGGACAATAGATTAGCCATCCTGCCCATGTGCGGGCTGGGGTGTTTAGCCGCTTGTTCGTTGTAGAGTCCCTTGATGAAGGTGATCTCATCTGCCAGTTGCTGAAGCGGGGCCAAGCCCGGTCCGAATTGAATCTGTTGCTGACCACCGCCAGCCGCGGCCGCTGGGGATTTCTTAGCCCACCAATGCTCAGGCTCGACGCCGTTGGAGAAATAGACACAGCCAAATCGAACGGGAGGTTTTCCATCCTGCGTCGACAGTGGTTGCAGCAACGCAGTCTCTTCTGCCGAAGCAAGCGACTCCATCCAAGGCAGCGTGAGTAAAGCCCCCGTCGCTCGCAAACCACGCTTGAAAAAGCTCCTGCGAGCAACACTTGCGGATGCTGCGTTCGACCGCGGCGGATTGATTGTGGAAAATTGCTGCTTCACGATTCACCTGCTCCTGTTTTGGCCGCGACCGATGGTCCACGCTGGCGTATCTTCTGGAACTGCGGACTGCACACCAGGGTTGTAACTGCAGTCGAGATCCGCGGGTCCACTTCTAAATCCCGAGCTATGCGTTCTATCAATGCGGCATCGTAGACTGTCTCGGCCCGGCCCAAAAAATATGCCGTCAATCTCGCGGCCAGATTTCGCCGCAGCAAGCTATCCTGACGCTGCAGGAACTTGCGTAGCCCATCCACGCCCTGAATGTCAAAACCTTCCACCGTCGTTCCCGATGCATCGACGGGCTTTCCATCCACATAGTCTTCCCGCCAGCGGCCAAGCGAATCAAAATTCTCCAGGGAAAAGCCTAGCGGGTCGATTCGAATGTGACAGTTCATGCACTCCGCACGCATGCGATGCATCTCCAACCTTTGCCGAACCGTCATGCCATCACCCAAAGCTTCTTCCGCCGGGATCGAGCCAGCATCCGCCGGCGGCGGCGGGACGGGTGTCCCAAGCAGCCTCCGCAATACCCAGTCTCCGCGTTTGACGGGACTCGTTCGCAAAGGCGCGGACGTCGATGTCAGGATGGCACCCAAGCCAAGCACTCCGCCACGATGCTGCTCTCGCAGGTCGCGCAGCTTGGATTCCAACGGCGCGACCTGCTCAGGCAGCTCATCGGCTGCTTGGGTATCGCTGTCAGCAATCTCGATCGAAGCAGTAGCCGTGTCCCCGTCGGCAAGACCGTAATGAGCCGCGACTCGCTGGTCCAGAACGCTATAGTCAGCTTGAAAAATCTCGCTGTAAGGACGATCCTCGCGAAGGATGTGCTCAAAGAATGAAATGGCCTCGTCGTACAACGATTCCTGCAACTGTGGATCAAATTCGGGGAAGCGACCGGTGTCAACTCCTCGAAACTGGTCAAACTGATAGAAGCCCAGCCACTGCCCAAAGAACTCCGTAGCCATCCGTCGCGACTTGGGAGAGGCAAGCATCCGTTGTACCTGCTCTCGAAGAACAGCATCTTCAACCAATTCTCCCGAGCTGGCTAAGGCTAAAAGTTCTGCATCTGGCACAGACGACCAAATGGAAAAGCTGAGTCGACTGGCCAGTGAGAAAGGATCCAGCTCGCCGCCCATTCCCGTGTCCGACCGGTCAGTAGTCGACAGCCCAGTAACCGACGGTTCGACGCCCGACCGTTCCACACGATACAGAAAACTGGGACTTACCAGCACCCGCGCCAGTGTGCCTCGCAGTGCCTCTGCATGGCTTTGAGCAGAGTCCCGCAGAGCCTGGTAAAAATCACGAAGGCGATCTTGTTCCCGGCTGGTAAGTGGTCGACGCCAAGCGCGGCTTGCGAACTCATTCAAATCTGTCAGATGTCTCCGCTGTGCTGACTCCAACATATGCTGGATGGTTTGATACTCGTCACGATAAGCCTCAAGCAATGAACGCACCGTCTCCGATTGCGACCGCAACCAATCTGGCTCCAAACTGGCAATCGTCTGCTCGCCCAGCTCCAGCCCAAACTTATCGGCAGTAAAGCGGAGATTCACATCGTGATAGTCGAACGAACTCAACAGGTCGGCCCAGGCCCGGTCGAGTTCTTCGATCGCTGCTTCGGGAAGAATATGCTCGGTGAGAAACCGATCGTCTCGATAGTATTTGACCGCAGTATGAAAATGGTTGCGTTCCGGCAGGTTATAGGTGTTGTCGTAGGGCTCAGGAATGGGATCCCGATCCGATGGAGTCGGCTCGCGATGAGAGATCTGCGGCAGGGCAAGGGCGAATTGGGTCAGTCCCTGTTGCCAATCGTCCATGCGTTCTGAGTTGGGGTCGCGAAGCAGTGAGGAATATTCGCGACCAGGCCGGTTAGAAAACTCATTGCCATCGTTGGTGATGTCCCGAATCGAGCAGCGAACTACCGCATCCCGGCTGAGTTCCGTATCCAGTCGTGCGCGTACGGTCAGTTCACCCACGCGACAATCGTCGGGCAGCTCCACTTCGATGATCCGCGGAAGTCCCACTGTTACCACAAACTCAGATTCACCGATCGTGCTCCCTGATGGATGCTCACCCAGTTTTAATTCTTGCTTGGCTTGGGGAGTCAATACAGAAACCAGCGGAACAGGTGGCTTCTCGACTTCGTTGAAGACCCTGAACTCGAATTGGGCCTGCGAAAAAACGACTGCCGGCTGGCCGACAAATTCCGAACTGGCGGCTTCCACATTGATCTGCAAGCGCACGCGTCCATCTTTGTCGTAGAGACTGGCGTTGTTCAAATCCGGCGTAAAGGCATCCTGCTGTCGAACGCGGCGTCGAACCGCACGAGCCACAAAGTCAACTTCGGTTGGAACCTGCATCGGTTGCCCGCTTAGCAAGGCAGCCTCTTCCTCATCCGAAGCGGAAGAGGCTAGCCGATCTTGCCAATACTGAATCTTCTCGAACAAGGCTTCGGCGTGCACTGAGATCTGTTCATGCCAATCTGCGTCAACGGCTTCCGGGGCCGGTATCTGCTTCCAGGCCATGCAAACTTGATCCAAGGGAAATTGCGGCTGCGGGCGATTCAAAACTTCCCAGATGTGAAGGGCGAATTTGGGCTCGATATCCGCTTCCCTTGCCAGCTCGGACAAACTCACGTCTCCCATACCGAGCTGCTCGCGATGCAAAAACTGCCAGCAAACCTTGAATGCTTGGGGAAACCGCTGCATACCGTAGGGTTCCGCGCCCTCTCCCGCGGCCGCTCGGAAACCATACTTGCGATAGATGTCCTGGATGCGACGCACGGCCGAGATCTCCATTCCCGTTTGCCCAGGATCTTCAAAGAAATAGAGCGGACCGGTTCCAATCATGGCATGCTCGGCGACGATCTTTGCCGCTTCGAGATAGCGTTCCATCGTCACATCTTGCATGAACTGCGCTGTGGCTGAGTTGGTAAAGCCGGATCCACCCACGCTGTCGCTTACCAGGCCCTTGCCCAGTCCCAGCCGCAAGCCTGTCAAATCTTCCAAGCAATAGTCAAACTCGGCATTGGTCAATCGCCTGACAACCTGTGGTCCCGGATCATCGGCTGCTTCCAGCGTCGCTTGCTGCAAGGCAGTCCCAAGCGCTCGACCGGCTTCTTGCAGTTGCGAACCCGGTGGCTGTTCAGCATCCGTTGGCGGCATCGAGCCTTCTTGCAGAACCCGGGCAACGCGCCGCCAGTCCATATAGAAAGTCGATACTTGCGTATCATTCATAGCACTGATGTCCAATCGTGCCTCTGCATCGCCGCCTGTATGGCAGTCCAGACAATAGTCCTGACTCAATTGAACGAAAGCTCTAGGAGGCTGATGGGTCTCATCAGCAATGCACTGATCGCAAATGGAACTCGCGTTAACGAATACCAGCAAAGGTGCCAGGGCGGCGAGTCGGCGAGGGTTAAGCTCTATGGCAGTTCGCACCCTTCGAAGCAAACGAAAAGGTGACCGATTGGGAGCCAGCAGAGCTCGCGCGTAGCTTAGCATGTTCGTCTCCGGGCGAACGGCGGAGAAGGCGGGGTGGTAGGTTGCGGTCCGGGGGTTCCAAGAGACCACTCCTAAAGTCTACCAGTTTTCTCGGGCAACCGCCAATTTCCCCCGTTGGCATAGCGAAATCACAGCAGTCCCTGTCCAAGGAGTACGAATGCCGCCATCAGCCACTGCTGATAATTTTCCATGCTACGCTCGCCGGTTGGCGGCAGCCCCAACAGGCAAGCAACCTGCTGGCTCTCTGGCGAATCCATGATTGGGCAGGCCAAAAGTTAGCTGAGCAAAGGAAAAAACACGGCCCCCACCACTGTGGTCAGCAACCCAGTGAATCCAAGACATGCAGTAAGCACCGACCACGTCCGCAGCGTTTCCTCCGTTGTCAGTACACTCATTTTGGAGAAAACCCAGAAGCCGCTGTTGTTCATCCAATCCCCAACCAAGGATCCACTGCCGATCGCAGTCGCCAGATAAACGGGATGAAAACCTAGCTGCTCAGCAGTAAAGCCCATGGCCGCGAACATGGAGGAGGTCGTAATCATCGACACGGTACCAGACCCCTGGGCAAACTTGATCAGCATGGCGACGCCAAACGCGGCCAGCAACACCGTCAATCCGGTAACAGAACTGTCGCTGCCAAGCAGCGATTGGATCGTATTCTGGATTCCAGCAGCCGCCAGCATTTTGCCAAAAGCTCCCCCCGCTGCGGTGATCAAGATAACCAAACCGCCACTCATCAACGCCTGCTCAATGGAATCCGACATATCGAGCAACGAGCAACCACGGTAGCGAATCACCAATCCCACGGAGATGGCTGCGGAAATCATCAGCGCCAGATTCGGGTTCCCCAGAATGCCCGTAATATTTAAGGCTATCTGCCATGCAAAAGCAGTTTTGTCTGCCAACATCGATGTGACCGTGTGCGCTGCTATGAGCACTACCGGCAAGACAACGGGTAACAAAGACATTCCCAACGGTGGCAAAGCCTGATCATCGATGGGCTTTGGCTCCGGTTGTCCGGCATAGGGACGCATTTCAATTTCGTACCATCGGTTGAGTACCCAGCAAACACCCAGTCCAACCACCGACATTACCAATCCCACGCAAGCTCCCATAACGATCATCAGCCCGAGATCTACACCCAGGTTATCGGCGATCGCCAGCGGCCCTGGCGTTGGAGGCACCATGGAATGCGTCACGGCTCCTCCGGCCACAATGGAAGTCGTATACAGAACATAGTTTTTGCGTTTACTTAGCCACAACGAGCGTGCCAGAGGCACTAATAAATAGAAAACAGTGTCGAAGAACACGGGTACGGAAAGAACGAACCCGCTGCCCATCAAAGCAATTGGCGCGCGTTCTTCTCCTAAAGCCTTCGTAAACGAGCGCACGATGCGATCCGCCGCGCCACTATCCATCAGGCACTTGCCAATGATGGCCGCCATGGCGATGACAATGCCAATTCCACCGGCGGAAGCGCCAAAGGCAGTCGCTACCCGCGCGATCTTCTCTTCTCCGCTACCTGGAGAGAGCAGGCTGACCACCATGGCCGCGGATATGAGGGCAAAAAAGGCATTGATCCGCAGGACCATGATCAGTCCAATCACGACCGCTACGCCAATTACCAACACCAATATCGGATACCAATCCATCACAGCCTCAGCAGCTCATACACTTGGGATGCTCGTTGTGTATGTTTTAGCAAATCTCGGCCAGCGGTTTGCGACCCTCCGCAGGGCCGATGGATTTCTTCCCCTGGAAGCGAGAAATAGGAAGAAATCGGTACCGCGATGGTATGCGTGGTCAGGGGGTACCATGATCGCATCCCAAACCGGTTCCGCAGATTGGAGAATGCAGCAACCGTCAGCGGCCTGTTCTACCGGGTGGGATGGTGAGCAGCTTCGGGCGAGCATCTCCGGCGGGAATGGGGTTGCTGATCAGAACCTCTCCAATTGCCTGTTCCCAATCTCCGCTTAGCAGCATATCGAAGCCCGGATTTTGCTCTTTCACTTGGCAAGAGCAAGGGCCGGTCATGAAGCTTGTGGCCGAGCGAATGGTATCTGCTGAAATCCCTTTTCCGACCAGGGCGTAGAGAACGCGACCGCGCCCAAAAACGGGGAACACCAAGGGCTCATCGAACTCGCGCAAATCCGACTCGCTGTTGAGCAGAGTTTGTAGCAGAAAATCTTCTTGAACATCGTTTCGTTCCAAACGCACGATGGAAAAACCAATCCGCAAATCAATTTTGCAGCTATCCAGGACTTCTTCTGAAATCTCCAACTCTTCCACACCCGGCAATTCAATCAGCTGAGCTTCCTTAGCCAATTGGGATTCCAGGATTTGGTAGGCAGCTTCATCTTTAGCGGAATCACCGCAGGGCACAAACACCCAAACGGCCGAATCGCCTTGCAGCAATTTACTGAAAATCGATTGCCGCACCGGTGAATCCAGCAATTGATTCACATGATCTTCCGTCAAGCCGGCCGAATAAGCCAATCGATTTGGAACTTGCGAACGCTTCGGGTAAAGGGCGATCATCAGTGGCTGTTCTGAGTTAGATCGTGCGTGCCACAGATCTCGCAGACCTGGATCCAGCCCGTCCGTGACGCTGATGAATCGCACAGCGGAAGGCGACTCCGGCTCTGAATCAAGGGCCTTCGACAATCGCGCTACCAACTGCTGTTGCTGCTCATTCAATGGCTCCTCGCCCAATACCAGAATCTCGTAGCGATCACTCTTCCAGCGCTCCAGTGCATAGCGAAACACTGGTACCTGGCAGGCAGCTACGGTACCTGCCACCAGACCTAATCCCCAGAACAGGATTTGCCGCGAAGTTCTTGTGATCATCTATCTCAATCCCATGAAGGCGTCGGGAAAAAGGCGTTAGACACCCAAAGTGCAGGGCAAGGGAATAGGCGTTTTGGCATGACGAAAGTAATCCGAATATATCAGTCTAGCGTGGCCTGGCCTCCGGTCTCTGAAAATTTCTTGTTTTCTTCATCTTGCAACTACAGACTCCGTCCATCCCTTGTGTTTGTCCTAAATTGCGCAGGCGGCAACCGCCCTGGGCTGTCCTAAGCGGCGGATGGCATGCTGACTTTGGATTGGCTCATCAGAAACGGCCGGGCTACAATACGGCAGTCCAGCGAAGAGCGCGGGCCGCTGATTTGCCTTAAGACGTCCGAAGGCAACGCGGATCCCGCTATTCGCCTGTGAGAGCTTAATCGTTGATGAAGTCTTAGATGATTCAACTTCTTGAACAAGCGGCGTAAGCACAATGTCAAAAACTGTCTTGGTGATGTTCGCTTCGATAATCGCGTTGGGTGGCATGCTGTGGTTGCTAAGCCGGAGCGACAGTCAGCCTTCCGCATCGTCTTTCGATGGCGAAGCTATCATGCTGTATTGCGCCGCCAGCAACCAGGCGGTCATGGAAGAGATTCGAACAGCCTATGAACAGGAAACCGGACGGCGGGTTGTGATTCAATATGGACCGTCTCAGACATTGCTCTCCCAGATGGAAGTCAGCGGCACAGGAGATCTCTACCTGCCCGCCGACGACAGCTATCTGGCTCTAGGTAAAGACAAGAAACTAATTCAAGAGACTCTGCCCTTGGCCCGTATGCAAGCGGTGGTGGCGGTGCGGAAAGGGAATCCCAAGAGCATTCAATCCTTGGAAGATTTACTGACCGGCAATGTCCAGTTGGTACAAGCAATGCCTGAGGCAGCCGCTGTCGGCAAGATCACACGCGAGGTCCTCAGTTCAAGCGGCAAGTGGAAGAGGCTGGAGCAGGCGACCAACGCCTTTCGGACAACCGTCACGGACGTGGCCAATGATGTCAATGTTGGAGCTGCCGATGCAGGCATCGTTTACGACGCGGTGCTTCATCCCTACCCAGAACTGGAGTATGTCGAACTTGCGGAATTGGCCGATGCCAACTCGCAGGTTTCCATCGGCGTGCTGGCTGGCAGTCAGCGGCCGGCCGCAGCGCTGCACTTTGCACGTTTCGTTGCCGCCCGAGACCGCGGGATGAAGTATTACGAACAGTTCGGATTTCGTCCAAGCGGCACCGATGTCTGGAATGACCAGCCGGAGCTATCTGTTTTTGCCGGCTCGATGCTGCGGCCAGCCATCGAGGAAACCATCACAGCTTTCGAAGAACGTGAGGGGGTCAAGGTCTCGAGGGTCTACAACGGATGCGGAATTCTTGTAGCCCAGATGAAGAGCGGACAGCATCCGGATGCCTATTTCGCTTGCGACACCGAGTTCATGCAGCAAGTGTCCGATTTGTTTCCAGAGCCGATTTCCGTTTCGCAGAACGAGTTGGTGATCTTAGTACAAAAGGGCAATCCACATCAAATCGCCTCACTCCGTGATTTAACTCAACCAGGATTACGGGTCGGCGTGGGACATGAAAAGCAGTGCGCCATGGGCTGGATCACTCAGAACACCTTTCGCGAAGGCGGAGTGCAGCAGGAAATCATGGCCAACGTTACGGTTCAGTCACCCACCGGCGACATGCTGGTGAACCAGTTGAAGACAGGTTCGTTGGATGCCGCCGTGGTTTACTTGAGCAATGCGGCAGGTTCCGCCGATGAGTTGGACGCCATTCAGATTCAGGGCTTGCAGTGCTCGACAGCTATCCAGCCGTGGGCGGTTGGCAAAGAATCGCCGTATCCGCAGTTGGCGTCACGCCTGTTTGAAAAAATCTGTTCGGCTGAAAGCCAGGATATTTTTGCCGCCGAAGGCTTTCGTTGGCAGCTCGAGGCAAAACCAACCTCGGGTGGCGCACATCAGGGCGCAGATCAGGGCGCAGATCAGGGCGCAGATCAGAGCGTCACACCCTGACGCTCTGCCTGCGAATTGCTCTCAGCCTGAGACCGCGAACTTGCCTGGAACGATTGCTTTTTGGGCGGCTTGGAGCCATCCTACCGCTCCATGCCCTGTGCGAAACCATGCCATGCGCCTTTAGCGGGCTGCAAAAATGGCAATCGCAATCACCGCCAAAACAACGAGGGCCACGATTGCCAACACGACTGGATTGGCTTTGCGGTTTGCCGTGGCCCCAGTTTGCAAACGCTCGGTAAACGACTTGGTTTCGCGGGCAACGGAAGCGCCATCTTGCGTTGCCTCGGTAGCCCCGTCACCTGGAACCAAGATTCCTTCCAGCGCTGCGCGGACTTTCTTCGCGTCTGCGGGACGTTGATTCGGATCCTTGGCCAGCATGCGGTCAACGAGATCCACCAGAGGCTGAGGACAACTGCCGCAGAAATCCGAGACTTTCGGCGGCTGTTCTTCAACGTGCTTCTGCATCATAAGCACGTAGGCTGCTGGCGAATGCGGATCATCCAGCACAAATGGTGGCCGACCCGCCAGGATTTCGAACAATATGCAGCCAAGTGCGTACACGTCAGCTCGTCCATCGATGCTGCCGGCGCGAGCTTGTTCGGGCGACATGTATTTGGCGGTCCCTACCGTCTGGCCATCCATGGTTAAACGGCTCGAATCGAAATCTCGGGCCAAGCCGAAATCCCCGAGTTTCAACTGGCCATCCTTGGAAAGAAAAATATTGGCAGGCTTGAGATCGCGGTGAATGATGTTTGCCTCATGCAAATATTGCAATCCATCACACACATGCATACCACACTCAACTGCCTCCTGCCACGTTAGCGAACCGCGTCGGGTCAGCACGTCTGCCAGGGTACCCCATGGAACCAACTCCATGGTGAAGTACAGTACATCTTCATCCAGCCCGCAGTCATCGTAACGAACGATATTGGGATGTTTCAGCTTCTGTGCCACCGAGATCTCACGGATGAATCTTTTGTGAATATCCTCCGTTACCTTGCCGTGGTCGTTGAGTGTTTTCAGGGCTACCTCTTCCCCGGTTTCGTGGTTCAGAGCTTGAAACACGTGCCCCGCTCCGCCAGAACCCAGCTGACGCATGATTTGATAATGACCCAGTCGCTCCCCCACACCCACCATCGTGCTGTCTCCGTATAAACTGCTAGCTTAGCATCCAGCCAACCTTTTGAATTCGTGCGAGAATTCTAGCGTATAGTCAAGAAAGAAAACTCAGGTCATACTTCTGATTTTCGATCTTTTGTTCACCGGGCGTGCCCTTATTCAGTAGTCCAGTCAGCCGTACGTGATGCCTTCCACCAAGCATGTCCATCGACCGCACCGAAGCCGCAGCGACATGCTCTTCTTTTTGATCATGGGCGGGCTTTCTGCTTGTTTCATCCTGCTGATCATTTTGTTGCTCGCGGCAGATCTGCTTTTTACGTCCTTTGGCGAGTTTCGGGAGGCATTGCTCAAGCCTGAAATTCAAGCCGCCTTTCGCTTGACGCTACTAACCTGCACCATTGCCGCAATTCTTTCCTTGTGGGTGGCTACGCCCTTGGGATATCTGTTGTCGCGATACCGATTTCCGGGCCGCTGGTTGATCGATACCCTGGTCGACATTCCCATCGTGCTGCCACCTCTCGTGCTGGGGCTGAGTTTGCTGATTCTGTTCCACCTGCCGATGGGCGACTGGAAACTGGAATCATGGCTGCGCGATGACTTGCATTTTCCGGTGACCTATCGCTGGCCAGCAGTTGTGCTTGCACAGTTTTCCGTAGCCTGCGCCTTTGCAGTCAGGACCATGCGTGTCACCTTTGATCAGATCAACCCGCGAGCCGAGGATGTCGCCCGCACGCTGGGTTGCACCAGGGCTCAGGCATTTTTACAGATCGCCTTGCCTCAAGCATGGCGGGGAATGATTACCGCGGCCACGATTGCTTGGGCCCGGGCTCTGGGCGAGTTTGGTCCCATTCTCGTTTTCGCCGGAGCAACGCGATTTCGGACGGAAGTGCTGTCCACAACCGTGTTTCTCGAATTGAGCGTTGGCGAACTCGATGCCGCGGTGGCGGTATCCCTGTTGATGGTGGCCATGGCTGTGGTGGTGCTGCTTTTTCTTCGCTGGTTCGGAACCGGACTCACCACATGATTGAGCTTCAACATGTTACCGTTCGGGCCGGCGACTATTTGGTCGACGACATTTCCTTTCGCGTTGAACATGCGCAGTACGCTGTGCTGATGGGCAAGACCGGGATCGGCAAGACAACCATTCTGGAATCGATCTGTGGACTGCGAAAAATTTCGTCAGGCAAGCTGTTGATCGATGAGCACGATGTTACTGACGCGCTGCCCGGTGATCGCCAAGTTGGTTATGTTCCCCAGGACCTGGCCCTCTTCCCAACGCTCAGCGTGCGGGAGCATCTTGAGTTCGCTATGCGGCTGAGACGGCAACCACGCGACAAGATAGCGGCCCGCGTCCGCGAGCTGGCCGAAGTACTGGGGATCGAATCGCTACTTCCGCGCGGTGTCCAGGGATTGAGCGGCGGGGAATCGCAACGCGTGGCGCTGGGCCGCGCTCTGTCGTTTGGACCGTCAGTTCTGCTGTTGGATGAACCGCTGAGCGCTCTAGACGCCGATACTCGCGGCGCGACTCAAGATCTGCTCAAGCGGGTCAATCAACAGACGGGTGTGAGCGTGCTGCACGTCACGCATAACCTGGAAGAAGCGGAAGCACTTGCGGACGTGCGATTGGAATTGGTCCGCGAGCCTCCATCTCACCGGCTGAAGCTGCGTCATCCAGGCGATATTGCGGTAGAGCACTAACCGCCCGCCAAAGCGGCGACGATTAAGACCTCGCTGCCCTCCGACACAGGCGTCCGCAACTGCCGCAGTTCGCGAATACTGACGTTGTCGACAAAGACATTGATGAAGCCTTGCAGATTGCCTTCCGCATCCAGCAGACGCGATTCCAATTCAGGAAATTGCTGCGCGAGATTCTGCAAACATTCTCCTACCGTGGTTCCATCGATGGCAATTTCGGATTGATCCGAGGCCAAGGATCGCATGTTGGCAGGAAGTCTTAAGCGGACACTCATGTTGTCCTCCTCAGTATTGGCGATCGTCGTTCCTTCGGTCAGCGCCGCAAACGCCGCAGTCCATCCGACGAGAAATCTTTAATGTATGAAAGCTCATGTCGCGGAGGTCGAATTTCAAAAGCTTCCCCAATAAGGGCTCGCCCAAACCGGCAATAACCTTGATGGTCTCCATGGCGGCCATGCAGGCAACCGTGCCGGAAACGGCCCCGAAAACGGGAAACTCCCTGGTCCAAGTCGGCGGCTCTTCAGGATACAGGCACCTCAGACAGGGCGTTTTCCCCGGCACCAAGGTCGTTATCTGAGCTTCCAGTTCATACATCGCGCACTCGAACATCGCCTTGGCCTGACGCACACAGGCATCATTCATGGCGAAGCGTTCCGGAAACAGCGGCGCGCAATCCACCACCAGATCGACCTGGGAAACCAGATCCTCTGCATTTGCGGGCGATACATTCTCCCCCACCGCAATCACTTCTAATCGCGGATTGAGTTCTTTCAACCTGCGTTCAATCGATTCGATTCTTGGCTTACCTATCTGCGCGTGCGTCATCAACAACTGGCGATTCAGATCACTGGGTTTCACGTTGCCCGCATGGGCCACGACTAGCTTGCCAATGCCGGCCGCCGCAAGCTGGTAGGCAACTAATCCACCCACGCCACCGACGCGGGACACCAAGACCGAACTACCCTTCAGTTTGGCTTGTCCGCTTTCGCCAAAATCCGGTACCCACATCTGCCATTGGTAGATGGCTCGCTCTTGCTCGGTTAGCCCCGAATCATTCATGACTTTGCCACCTCAACCCAAAGCAGACACAGGTTTGAAAACGACGGGAATCCGGAATTTCCAGGAATCTGTCAGGCCAATCACGGCTTCGGGCCGCGGCGTTTGAGGCTCCCCGAGGCTCTCATGTCTGCCAGAAACAATCGATATCTTTGCTTGTCTTCTGCGGCTAGCCGCCGCCAATCCACGTCATACAGCGCACCGTGCAAAGCGTACAGGTAGTTGAGGTTTAGCGAAGAGACATCCTGGCCACGCCGCATGCGGCCAATTACAACACGAACAAACGCCTGCTCGACCCCTAGTTCTCGAAGATCGTCCAGGGAATCGATCCCAACCGAGTTGAGATCATACTCGCATTTGGGACCTAAGTTACGCAATTCCGAAATGCGGCGGCGATCTTTGCCTGAGGAAGACATGGCAACTCTATGGCTTGCGTTCCAAGCAGGTTTTTGTAGCAATTGTAGCCACCGTCGCCAGACGATGGACGGTGGACGTCGTCGCCAGACAGTGGACGACGTCGCCAGACGGTGGACGTCGTCGCCAGACGGTGGACGTCGTCGACCACGCTCTGGCGAGCGTGGCTACGGGTCAGAATTCATCTGCCGTACGCCTTAGTCGCCGTTCGCTACGGCTTTGGATCGGTAGCTCGTAACCCGATTCGATGATGGAGCGATGAACAAGAATGCCAAAACAAAACGCCTCGCTTTCACGAGGCGTTTTGGATTCGCTCATAATTTTTCATGGCAGAGTGATGTCAATCACTCGCCCACATACGGAAGCAAGGCCATGAAACGGGCTCGTTTGATGGCGGATGTGACCGCATGCTGGCTCACTGCGGAGCAGCCAGTCTTCCTTCGGCCGACGATTCTTCCGTGCCGATTGACCAGCTTCTTCAGTGTTTCCAGGTCGCGATAATCCACGAACATCGGCCGTGGGCGCTTGCCATCGACGTACAGAGGATCCTTTTTCTTGGTCCTCGATCGAATTCTTGAGCGTTTTCGGGCCCGGCTCTTTGCCGTTGGCGCTCGACGCAGCGTGGACATACTTAACCTCTTCCACCACAATTGATATGGAACAACGACTATTTATCCGCACGAAACCAGCAGATGAGCAACGATGTTGAGCCGGCCCCAACGGAACGAAATCAAGACTTCCGACGGGCTCCGCTCCAGGTCGATGATCATCGCCCGATTTCAACTTTTCGTCGAAAATTCGAGAACTCAGAAAGGTATCACCTAGGTGTCGGATCTACAAGTGCTAATTCCAAATGCAGCTGAATCCTCAAGCCGGCCGCTCCGGATTGGCAACGTTCATATTGGCTTTCCGGTGGTCCAGGCCGCGCTCAGCGGTTATAGCGATTGGCCCATGCGCTGGATCGCTCGGCAGCACGGCGCCAGCTACAGTTTGTGCGAGGTGATGTTGGATCAATTTCTGGTGCAATTGAAGGACCGCGCCAAGAACAAGCATTTCTTGTTCAATTCCGAAGACGAAAAGCCGGTTGCGGGCCAGCTGATGGGGGCCGAGCCAGAACAATTTGCCGAAGGTGCAAAAAGGCTGGCGGCTGCGGGCTTCGATGTCATTGACATCAATTTTGGCTGCCCGGTCAAAAAGGTACTCGGCCGCTGCCGAGGGGGATTCCATCTCAGCCAGCCCGATGTGGCCTTGGAAATCGTCTCGCGAACCCGTGAAATGGTGCCTTCTCATATTCCAGTAACCGTCAAGATGCGGAGAGGCATCGACGACTCTAACCAGAGCAGGGACCAGTTTTTTGAGATTCTGCGGGGCGCCTTCGACCGTGGCATCGCGGCTGCCACCGTGCATGGTCGCACCGTTGTTCAACGCTATCGAGGCCCCAGTCGTTGGGAGTTCCTAGCCGATCTGAAGCGAGAATTTCCTCAGCAAACGATCCTGGGGAGCGGCGACCTGTTTACGGCCGAGGACTGCTTTCGCATGATGAGCGAAACGGGTGTGGACGGCGTTACAGTAGCCCGCGGCGCCATTGGAAATCCTTGGATTTTCGAACAGGCACGCGCCTTGGCACGGGGCGAAGAGCTGCCGCCCCCACCCAGCGTATTCCGACAGCGAGAGGTCCTGGTAAAGCACTGGGAATTAGCTGCCCAGCTGTACGGTTCAGCCCGCACAGGTCCTTTAATGCGGAAATTCGGTATCAAGTACTCAGCCTCCCATCCCCAATTCGAGCAGGTGCGGCCAGAGTTCACCAAAATTCGCTGCTGGGAAGACTGGAAGTCCGTGCTCGATCGCTGGTACTCACAGGACCAACCGGGGGTTTATCCGCCTCCGGAAGTCCACCGCGTCCAAGGTTCCAGCTGCAATGAATGAGCGGGCGGTTCAAGATTCCATTTACCGCCGCTCTCGCTTTCGAGCCCCTCAGAAGACCAGTTCCCTGCCACGCGCGGCGTGTAGCTTCACAACGACTGGGGGGTAGAAAGCTCGGTGAAGCAATTCGCCTCGCGGGGAACAAGGCACTTGCTTCTGGTGGGTTGGCTGGCCAGCGACAGCCCAAGTCCAACATCAAGCGGCCTAAAGAACGGCAAAATACTGGAAAAAGTTGACAATTGCCGCTGCCGTCGGATAGCCTATTAGTAGGCTGCGCAGGTCCCGGGCGTACCTATTACTTGTCTTCCTGGGGCTCCGATAAAGAGCTCGCCTCGTGCGAAGTGGACCAAGCGACCATCCCAGCCATCCAACGCTCCGGCTATCCAATGCTGACAACACGTGCGTTGATGATGTGCTGAGAGTTGTGATGCGGGCGGAAGCCTACCTCGTCGAACCAAGCAGTTTAATCTTTCGACCCAACCCATTGCGGAGTGGTGGCCATGTTCTCTCAAGGCAGAGTTAGATCTTATCAGCCAGTAATCCTGTCTGTGGTTGCTGTGATGCTGTTCGGCTCGCAGCTGATGGCGCAGAAATTCGCCACGCTGCCAGTCACCGAGCCGTCCCGGGGCGAACGGAAACTTGCTCGAGATCTGGCCAAGGGCAGTGCTGCCACGGATGCTGCCAGAGGAGCCTTGGCCAAAGTCGTCGAAGCGGAAATGCGTCGGCTCACAAGTCCCGATGATGTCGATCGCTACTCCAGCATTCGGATGGGGATCTACAACGAGTACTTGGCGACCTACCGTCCAGAGGCGGCGGAGGCGCGAAAGATTGTTATCGACCAAATCGTGAAATTTGGATCGGGGATCGCCCAAGGCAAGAACTTCAGCCCCCAGTCACGGATCAATGCCCTGGCTCTGCTGGCAGAATTGGATGATTTGCCCGCTATCCGCAGCGAGCCCCCGTCGCCGGCTGCCGGTGCATTGGCGGCCCTGTATAAAGTCGCGGGAGACGATACCAACCCAGCCTATCTTCGGTGCATCGCTCTGTATGGACTCGAGCGTCACATCGGCCGATTCTTCAGTGACTGGAATCCACAGCAGAAGAGTGCGATTGGCAGAATGCTTGTGGGCATCGTCAATAGCGAAGCCGCCACCGATTTGGACGCGCCCACGCATGCGTGGATGGTCCGTCGAGCTTTTGATTGCCTGGGAGCCACGGGAGTAGCTGCAGTCGCGGATAATGCTATCCAGCGGCTGGGCAATCCGGAAGAATTGCCCAGCGTACGGCTGAGCGCTGCCGAATATCTGACTCAAATCAGCAGTAGCTCGCTTTCGGACGAGCAGAAGCAAAACTATCTGTTTAGCTTGGCCCACTTCACCTACACACAACTCGTCGCCTGGTACGAAAAAGAAGACGATTTGCTGCAGCGGGCCACTGGAGCCGCAGGTGGCGGTGGCATGTACGGAGGCATGGGTGGCTACGGCGGAATGATGGGTGGCTACGGCGGCGGCGGTTACGGCGGAGATGGCGGAGGCGGAGGCTACGGCGGCGATAGCATGTACGGTGGCATGGGCGGCATGGGTGGTATGGGCGGCTACGGCGGTTATGGTGGCGCCGGCGGCGGCCGTGCCAGTAAGCCCAAGGCGATTGACACGCAAGATTGGCAAACCATTCTGGCCCGCCGCAAAGTAAATCAGATTATGCAAGTGGTGCACCTGTGCTTGAATGGCCGAGCCGTCGCGGACGGTCAAATCCCGAAAAAGATCGGCCGTCCGCTGTCCGTAGCTCAAATGCCAGCGGAACTTCAGGCGGTCGTTACCGAATTGACAGAAAAGCTGGAAGCATTGCAGGAAGCCGTCAATGACATCGCACCCGTCAAGGACGTGAACAGTCTTTTGCAGCAAGCTGAGACTCCCATTGAGGACATCATGGATCTGGTCGAAGCGATTCCCGGTTTTGCAGAACGCTATCCGGATATCGTTGAAGGTGCCGAGTTGGAACACGTTGAGGATAAGCCAGCCGAGCCTCCCGCTGCTGGCAACCAAGGTGCCGGGGGTCAGGCTGGTGATAACGCAGCCGGCGAGGGCCAACCCGGGGAAGGAAATCCACCTCAGGGCGATAACGGCCAAGGCAATTCAAACGGCCAATAGTCGGACACCGATCGTTAAGCGGCAATAGTCGAGCGTAGCGTATACCTGTCGGGGAACTCGCGTTGAGCCTTTCTCCGACGCCTTCTGCTCCGATTGGTTTGCCTCGCGCCTCTGGAACCTGTCTGGGAATTGCGTTTCTTGAGATCGGGCGTTTGGGCCCTGCACGTTTGCAGATTGCGCATTTAGGGATTGGGCGGCGGAGCATCCCAAGGCCTGAGCTGAGGCAAACCATCTTGGCTGCTCGGAATGCGTCGCGCGGATGAGTAGCCGGCGATTCTCCGCCTACGCGCTCGTCTTATCGCTGGCTGCGAAAATTGTGTACAACATCTTTCGATCGCTGCCGCCCACAATGTTACACCAGCGAACGGAGACGTTCATGACCCAACACTTTCGAGTTGCCGCAATTTCTTTTGAGCACATGCACATGGGCGACAATCTGCGGATGGTCGCCGAACATCCCGCTTGCGAGGTCGTGGGCATCTGCGA
>JANSWS010000730.1 GCA_024743355.1 bacterium | reverse complement strand
CTGGGGTCTCGACATTTGAAATGTATAGAAAGCTGCCCCAAGCTTCGGATCACTAGTGGAAATCTCCACCAGCGAACTGCCATGTACCCAGCCCACGTAGGTGTCATCGTTGAAGAAGATCGCTCGCGGATTGCGTCGCGAGATATGCTGTACCTGCAGGCTGGTTTTGGAGAATACCAATGCTTGAGAGGATTCAGGGATTTGCAACTCCCGCAGCAGCGATCTCAAGTAGCCATACTCCGATGAATACTCCAGCTGGGCTTCACCGGATTGCAACCGATGCTGCAAGCGGCTGACACGATTTTTGGCTGCGGTGACCGAGTACCGGAATGGTTCCCGCTCGATATCGATGGCGATTGGAACTTGTCCCAGTAGCGGACAAGGCAACAGAGTTGCAGCAAGCACTGCGATCGTCAATCGAAACCGAATCAGCATGAGTTCCTCACGAGGGACTGGTGAAGCCGCAAGGGACCAGGTTTTGACAAAGAGCCTATTCGAAAGCCAACGAAAACCGCGGTCAACGTCCATCTCAGCTTGGAAGGCGTACAGTCCAGGGCCATCAGAGCTGTTTTTGAGCGAGCAGTAGTTCTTGGAATGCTGGCATAGTATCGCTGAGAATCTCCAAAATCTCGCCCCGCATCTCGGTGGTCAGGTGCTGGTATTTTTCGGACGGGTCGTCCCCCGTCAGGATGTCTTTCAAGCGTCCTAACACCTGGCTGCGGACGCTATCCGGCAAGCCCGCAAAAGCGGGTGAGTGAATCAAATAGCTACATGGATAACGGAACATTCGCGTTTGTAGATCGAAGTCGCGCAGCGATCGTCCTTTCGAGTCGCGAATTCCCCGCGCGGAAAAGTCTTCAGCAAAACTGGTGGATCCACGGACTTCGTCAGACAAGGCGAACTCGTCACAGAAGAGCAGATATTCCAACACCCGGTCAGCAGCGGAAGCGATGCGGCGTTGCGCACTATCGCTAATGTGATCCTTAGGTCGGTCCAGCAACGCATTCATCTGGTAAGACTGGTGCAGGGCCATCCGCGTTTCATAGTTGGCAAAGGCGATGGCGTTGTGCATCTGTGTCTGGTGCTCCAGCACCATGAGAGCCACAATATCACTGTGCGGCGTCAGGTAGCTGTCTGTGCGAAAATTGTCCTTCAAGTCCAGATCGTTGGCACCCGTTTCGCGGTCGAAGTCACGCGCCTCTCCCTTGCAGATCGTGTTGCCCATGTGCCGCATCGTGCCATGCTGGCCCGTTACATACCAACCACCCCAACGATCCTGGAATTCACTGGTGTGGTCGGTTGTGAAGGTTCCACTTCCAAGTTTGGGATGACCTGCCGCATCGGCAAACACGCTTCGCACCAGATAGCCCGGTACGCCCTGGGTGCGATTGGAAGCATGGCAGGTCAGACACGAGCCTCGATCGCGAACAAACTTCGGCGCGTCGCTTTTCTCTTGCGACAGCGTATAGAAAGTCGCGCCTTGTTTGGCATCGGTGGCAGCCAGTTCCAACACGTCGCCTCGCTGACAGAAGCCAATATAGACATCGTCATTGAAGTACAGCGAACGCGGGCGTCTGGGTGAAATGCGATGTAGCTGTAAGCTGGTCTTGGAAAAGACCAGCGTCTGCGAGCTGATCGGCACGTCGAGTGCCTCCAGTACCGCCGTCAAATATCCATACTGCTCGTCATGCTTCAATT
>JANSWS010000037.1 GCA_024743355.1 bacterium | reverse complement strand
CCACATCCACAGCAGGCCCCAGTTTTCAAGCACGACAGCGTGGTGCGTTTCGCGGAACCAGCGTGCCACCACCTGACCGAGTTTACCGCTGCGGGCGCGGATAGGTTCGTCACGCAGGAAAGATTCCAGATCGTCGGCCAGGGCGTCTGCCGTTTCATAGCGGAGGTCGGGCGGCTTCTGAATGGCCCTCTGCACGATCATCTCCAGGTCACGGTCAATGCGTGGCTCGAGTAGACGCGGGGGAGGAGGATCGTGTTCGAGGATTTGCATGGCCATCCGCATGGGAGAGTCTGCCACAAAGGGTGGTCGCCCCGTCAGCAAGTGGTACAGCACCGTTCCCAATCCGTAGATGTCCGACCTGGGGCCCACGAAGTTGCTGTGACCTGAGGCTTGTTCGGGCGACATGTAGCTGGGGGTGCCGATGACCGCGCCCGTGCGTGTCAGACTGTCTCCCGAGTCCGCAAACTTGGCCAAGCCAAAGTCGGTGACTCGGACTTTACCGCTTTCGTCGATCATGATGTTGGAGGGCTTGATGTCCCGGTGCAACACTCCCTGGCGATGGGCGTAGGCAATTGCCCGGCAGGCCTCGATCATGATTCGCACGGCTTCTCGCTGAGGGATTGGTCCCGACTTGAGACGTGCTGAGAGGGTTTGTCCCTTCACAAACTGCATGCTGAAAAATGGATGGCCCTCAAATTCCCCAATCTCATAAACGGGTACGATCGAAGGATGATCCAGGCGGGCGTTGGCTTCAGCTTCAGCAAAAAACCGTTGGCGATGCTCTAAGACGCGATTGTCGCGAATCATCTTGATGGCAACGGATCGATTGAGAGATATCTGGCGAGCGCGATAAACAACACCCATGCCTCCCCGACCAATAATTTCCAACAGACGATAGTCCTCGATCTCGAAGGGTAACGATGGTATGGAGGAACTGATCCAGCTTTGGTCTGAAGATGGCTCACTATCGAGCAGAGGGTTGCGAGCTGAGGCGGCTATGGCATCGGTTACAATCAGAGTTCCCCAGATCTCTTGGAGCTGCTCGCGAAATTCAGGGTGCTGCTGGCAAACCTCCGAAAAACTGAGCACCTCTCCCGATTGGATGCGGTCGGCCAGATTCGAAACGATTTCCGCAAATCGCATTTCCTGCTGGCTTGCTTCATCCTCAATATCTGTCCGGTAGGAATCTTGTGTCGGGCCCATGGATTTAATTTTCAAAGAGGATCCTACTTCGACAGGGTCACTTTCGATTCACCAGCAATGTGTTAGTCCCGGTTTTCAATGGGCATAGGCACCGCGTCCCCAGAAATCGTGTAATCACGCTTGACCAATTATCAGGCTTAACGAGGGATTCGCCGGGAGTCTTCTCGAAAGTGGGGCTGTTCAACTAAGCCGATGCTTGCGAACCCTCATCCAGCACCTTGCGGAGTTTTTTAAGGGCTCGCAAGTACCTCATGCTGGCTGCCGGTTCCGTCAAGTCCAGCGCGGCCGCAATGTCCTGATTGCTCAACTGCTCATAGTGCCGCATGAGAATCATCTCTCGATCCTTGTCATCCAGCTGAGAAATCGCATCCTGCACATGCAACGCTAACTCTCGTTGCGTGGCGGCGGCCGCGGGCGTCAATTCCGGGTCGCTTAGCTGAGCAGCCAACTCTATGGTGGATTGATCGGGAGGTCCGGCTGACAGCATGGGCTGTTCACGGTCAATGCTGCGTTTGGCGGAGACACGATGTCGCCGATGGGCGTCGATGATCCGGTCTTTAGCAATTTGACGAATCCACAAATGGAAGCCCATAACCGGATTCTGCAAATAACCCTGGAGCCGGCGATTGGCTTCCACCAAAACATCTTGAACCACATCACTGACATCGACACGACGCATAATCCGCTGGTCCAGTCGCATGCCGATCATCTTTCGCAACGAATCGCGGTGGCGATCCAGGAGCTCGTCCACAGCCGCATTGTCACCGCCCTTGGCTCCGGCAAGTAATTCCTGGGTTTGTTCGCCGTCCGGCCAGATCGATTGGTTCATTTTCAGTTGCACAAGTAAAAATCACGGTTTGTAAAAATCATGCTTCGCCGGCTCGCTGTGTGATCTCAGGGCGAATCATTCAAGGTGGATAGCCGTGTTCAATGCTTTATTATAGGGCAATTACCAGTCTCCCCTGATTGGCAGGGCCGGCATTCGTTCGATACGCTGAATTGTCAGGCAAATTTCCGCGGCGCTTGCTTTGAGTAGGCCAAGAATGGTGGTGTTCGCCATTTGAGCCCCTGTGGAGATTGGCGGCGAACTACAAAAACATAGATAAATCCCCGTCGGAAGCTTGGCTCGCTTTGCCATCTGCTACGGCGCAACTAGGCTTACACGCATACAGAACCTGTCCCGAAAGCGACGAGACCGTGGCTCAGGCCAAAACGGCCCTGGTTTTCGGATAGGTTCTAAGTTTACGGGCAGCGGTTCTCAGAAATCAGCCTGCACGTATTCATTCCGACCATTTGGTTGATCCTCTCAAAACGTTTTCCATTGTTTCAGCCATACATGCCTTCCGACGTTCGCCGCCTCCCATGGCGAATCGGTCATGCAGGTCCGTGCAAATTCTGAGGCACTATTGCCGCGACGCGGACTCGGGTCTGCCAGATCTGAGTCGACTTGTATTCGGTAGGTCAACTAACGTCAGCTACTCCCTCGTAAATTCAGATTGAGTCAGCCTATGAAAATCACTCATTCATTTTTCATCACGGTTCTATGCCTGTCGACGCTGGTCTGCGGCGTTGCTTGGGGGCAATCGGACCGCAGTGTTGCACCGGAGGTTGGCATTCGATTTCAGCCGCCTGGCATCGTGGCACTGACTAATGCGGAAGTTATCACTGCCGGTGGCAAGCTATCCGGGGCTGTGCTGCTGATCGAAGATGGCCGCATCCTGGAAGTTGGCACTTCCGTGCAGATACCTGCTCACGCGGAAGTGATTGATTTGCATGGTGATTACCTCTATCCGGCATTTGTGGATGCATTTGTCGAATTTGATGCCGATGAGCTGACTTCGAACGGAGCCCATTGGAATGCAAGTGTGACCCCGCAGAAGAAAATGTCAGAGTCATTGAAGTTGGAGGATGCGACTCTGAAATCATTGCGTGCTGCGGGTTTTGCAGCGGCTCTGGCTGCTCCCAATCGCGGCATCTTTAAGGGCGAAAGTTGCGTTATTTTGGCCGCCGGAAGTGACCTGTCCTCATGCTTGCTGCGAGCTGAGGCCTTTCAGCACGTTCGTCTTTATCCTTCGCGCGGCGTTTCCGGCTATCCGAACAGCCCGATGGGCGCGGTTGCGTTGGTTCGGCAAACTCTGGCCGATGCGGATTGGTATCGTACTGCGTCGCAGGCCGCCAAGGCACAGCGGCATCTGGCGGGGCCTGAATTCAACGTCGCACTGCAGGAATTGCAGCCGGTCATCGCGGGCGACCAGGCTTTGATCATCGACGGCCCTAACGAGTTGTATGAATTACGCGCCGACCGTATGGCTCGCGAATTCGCACTGCCTTTGATCATTCGTGGCTCGGGCCGCGAATACCGCCGACTGGACGCTATCGCCGCGCTGGGGCGGCAGATCATTGTGCCCATCGATTTCCCGGATGCACCCGAGTTGGAAACGGAGCAGCAGCTGGCCGATGCAACACTGCAGGACCTGATGCATTGGGAATTGGCGCCCTCGAATCTTGCACGCATGCACCAGGCGGGTATCGAATTCGTGATCACCAGCGATGGATTAGACGATCGCAAGACGTTTTTGACGCAATTGCGGAAGGCCGTTCAGGCAGGACTAGATAAGGACATAGCGCTCCGTTCGGTGACTTCTGCTCCCGCGGAATTGCTGGGTATCGATGACGTTGCAGGTTCCATAGCACGCGGGAAACTGGCCAATCTGATTCGGGTTGACGGTGATCTCTTCGACCCCAAGACAAAGATTCTGGAAACATGGGTGCAAGGAGAGAAGTTCGAAATTGCCGGCGAAGAATCCAATCGGCTCGCAGGTGTTTGGCGGCTCGAATGGCAGGCTGATGACGTACCGGCATTGGATCTTAGGCTGGCCGGAACGGCAACCAAACCGACGGCAAGCATGGGCGGTTTAGGCGCCTTCGACCTGCCCCCCGCCGCCGAGAAGCCCAAGCAGCCAACCGAGGCGGCAAGCGACGAAGCATCGAAGCCGCAAGACGGTGATGCACGCGAATCCCAGGAGCCGGCGCAGGATGAAGCATCGGACGATGATGAGTCAACCGGTAATGATGAGCCATTGGGGGATGATGCAACTTCCGAGGAAGAAGCTGCGGTACCCTCCATTAAGCTCAAGAAGCTGAAATTGGAGGCGAGCGGTATCGCAGGTTCCTTCTCCGCTGACAAATTGTGGGCGGCACAGCCAGGGATCGCCTTTCTGACCGCGACGGAATTGCCGCGGGGTGAGACTGCGAGCCTTGTGGGCACGGTAACCTGGGCTGATGGGCGACGCACTGCATTTACCGCAGTTCGTGTTCCGGAGGCCGAAGCCAAAGCCGCGGACAGCGAAACGAACGACAAGCCGAAGAAAACCAAAGACCCCTCGGACGCGGACGCAGAGGAGCTACTGGCCGAAGTGAATTATCCTCTGGGCGCCTATGGTCTGACCTCGCAGCCCGAGCAGCCGAAGTGGATTCTGTTCCAAAATGCCACGATCTGGACCTGTGGCGATGCCGGCATTTTGCAAGAAGCCGATCTGCTGGTGCGGAAGGGCAAGATTGAAGCTGTAGGCCGCGATCTGGAAGTACCGCCGGGAGCTCAGATCGTGGACGCAACAGGGATGCATATTTCACCGGGCATCATCGATTGTCATTCACACATGGCCACCGATGGAGGAGTCAACGAGTCCGGGCAAGCAATCACGGCGGAAGTCCGCATTGCTGACTTCATCGATCCCAATGATATCACGATCTACCGGCAACTGGCCGGGGGCGTTACCGCCTCGAACATTCTGCATGGTTCGGCCAATCCCATCGGCGGCCAGAACCAGGTTATCAAACTGCGTTGGGGCGGACTGGACGAAGAAATGAAAATGTCCGAGGCTCCGGCCGGGATCAAATTCGCCCTTGGCGAGAACGTGAAACAGTCTCGGTATCGTGAAAGTACTCGCTATCCACGAAGCCGTATGGGCGTTGAGCAGATTTTGAGGGATCGCTTCGAAGCGGCTAAGGCCTATCGCCAGAACTGGTCGGCCTGGACAACGAATGCTCAAGGTCTGCCGCCACGCAAAGACTACGAATTGGAAGCCATTGCGGAAATACTGGAAGGCAAACGCTGGGTGCATTGTCATAGTTACCGTCAGGATGAAATACTGGCAACCTTGCGAGTGCTGGAGGACTATGGTGTGACCATCGGATCGCTGCAGCACATTTTGGAGGGTTACAAAGTCGCTGAAGCAATGGCTAAGCACGGTGCCACAGGGTCCAGCTTCTCCGATTGGTGGGCTTACAAGTTCGAAGTCTATGACGCCATACCTTATAACGGCGCACTCATGCACCGCGCCGGCGTGGTTGTCTCTTTCAACTCGGATGATCGCGAGCTAGCCAGGCACCTGAATCATGAAGCCGCCAAGGCGGTGAAGTATGGAGGCGTCTCGGAAGAAGAGGCTCTCAAGTTTGTCACCCTAAATCCCGCCAAGCAGTTGCGCATTGACGCATGGGTAGGCTCCTTGGAAGCCGGAAAGCATGCTGACTTCGTCGTGTGGAACCGGTCACCGCTGTCCACCATGTCCGCATGTATGCAAACCTGGATTGATGGAAGAAAGTACTTCGACCGAGAGCAGGATTTGGAGCGCCGCAAAGCCGACGAGGCTTTGAGACTGCGTTTGGTGCAAAAGGTTGTGGATTCGGGAGCGAAGAGCGGTGAACGCAGCGACGACGATCCATCTTACTGGTGGGCTCGACACGATGAGTTCTGCCATCACTTTGATGAGTCGCATGATGATCACGAACATTAGCATTTAGACGGCTGATGATGTTGTTAGACCTACACCAAGTAACGTTCAAACAATTGGTGTCCGATAGTCGCCTTTCGCTCCGCGAAATCAGCCCTCATCCGCAGCTTTCGCGGATGCGAGAAACGACCGTTGATGATCGAACGATCCTAAGTTGCCGCACCTCGCGTGCTTGACGTTTTAGAATTTCAGTGCTTTAAGCAGAGAACCATAGATGATCGCAAACATACTCCGGCCGCGTCTGAGCTGCCTTACATTCTGCATTTGCCTGCTTCCGCCGTCCGCATGTAGCTTGCGGGCGTCCGACCAGATCCCTGGAGCCAATCAGACGAAACCGATCGCCATCAGTGGTGCAACGGTGCATACCGTGGTCGGTGAGTCCATTGAAAATGCCACTCTGCTGTTTGAGCAGGGCAAGATCGTGGCCATCGGCAAAGATGTCGCCGTGCCGGAAAATGCCATGCGGATCGAAGCCGACGGAAAGCACGTTTATCCCAGTATTTTGGAAGCCTATTCCAATACTGGCCTGGTCGAGATCAACTCCGTTCCGGAAACCACGGATTCGAGTGAGATTGGACTCTTCAATCCCAATGTCCGTGCGGCGACAGCATTCAATCCCGATAGCGAACTGATTCCGGTGAATCGAGCCAACGGCATTCTGCTGGCGGTGTCCGCTCCCTCGGGCACGCGTATCGGCGGGCTGTCGGCTCTGATGATGATGGACGGCTGGACCTGGGAAGACATGACATTGCAGGCCGATATTGGCATGCACATCCGCTGGACGACCAACGCGGATGCCTTGGAGGACTTGGAGGAGATCTTTGAGCAAGCAAAACGCTATGCTCGGGCTCTCGATTCCGGAGGTCAACCTCGCGATCTTCGCCTGGAAGCCTTGGGCCTGGTTCTGAATCAGTCGGTACCCATCGTAGCCGATGCGGATTCGCTGGATGAGATCCGGTCCGCCGTCTCTTTCGCGCAGCGACATGATGTGAAGCTAGTTATCCTGGGCGGGGCAGATGCTGCACTCTGCGCGGACTTGCTGAAGCAACAGCGAGTGCCCGTGATACTTTCCGGCGTTTACCGCAATCCAGGTCGTCGCCACACACCTTACGATGATCCCTACAGCCTACCCAAGCAACTCGCGGACTTGGGTGTTGCCTATTGCATTTCGGCAGGCGGTAGGTTCGGCGCCAGTGGTGTGCGAAATCTGCCATATCACGCTGCTACCGCTGTGGCTTACGGGCTTTCCGAAGAACAGGCGCTCGCTTCCATAACGCTTTCCGCTGCCAGAATCCTGGGAGTTGAGGATCGAGTAGGCAGTCTGCAAGTCGGAAAGGATGCGACCCTTTTCATCGCCGACGGAAACATTTTGGAAACTGCCACCCAGGTAGAACGAGCTTTCATCCAAGGTCGCGAAGTCGATCTCGATAATAAGCACCGACAACTGTATAGAAAGTACTCGACAAAGTACGAACGTTTGGAAAGCGGCAATTGATTCTTCCGCCTGTCGATATAGGCCGCAGGGCTGGGCAATCCAGCCCTGACGGTGCCTCCATCATTTCGTCACGATGTTTGATTCTTGCGGCTCGTCCGACTCCGCTGACGAAGCATTCGCCTCGTTCGCATTGTCGAGCTCAGCCCCATTCGGCTTGAGAACCAGATGGTTCTGCAAGACAGGTGAAAGCGAAGCAATAGCGTCGTAGCCCCAGATCGCGGAGACCATAAATGCCGCCAAAGCCGCGATCAGACCAATACTCAGATTCAGCCCGTTGATTGTCAAAAGGGTTGCTCCGACAATCAGGGCAATGACAGCAATCGTTCCCTTGAGTGCAACCCCCGTTACTTGGCGTTTCCGCGTGCTCTTGTGGATCGCACTGCGAGCACTCGAATTGGCCAGTTCACGCATGGCTGCGAAACTCTGGTTCGGTTCTCGCTTTAGATCATTTGGATTCGGGCGAGTCTGATAGTCGTTCTCCGCAGGCTCCTCATACACTTGGTCGGACAGAGTCTGTTCGGGTTGCGCTGGCTCGTAGACCGCCTCGGAGGAGGCTTGCTCGTCCTCTTGATGGTTCACTGTCCGGGAACGCGGTGCTTGCGGTTTTCCGCGGCTGCTTTCGCCCTCAACGGGAGCATCGGAAGTGGGTGGTTTCTGGACAGCCTGCGATTCGCCTCGCATACGCGACAGCAGACGCTCCATATATTGCTCGACGGATTCCTCGTGCTCCGCGTCGGACAGCTCTTGGTGTGAGATCTCTTGCAACGGTTCGGTTACCAAGCCAACCTCTGGCGAAAGGCGGGCATCCGTCTCGCCGATGCCTTCCAGCAAGTTGATATGGGAATCGTCATCATCTTGCTGCGACGTAAATTCTCCGAAGTTCTCCGAATCCTCAGTCAGTTCTTCGTGTATCTGCGAGGTATTCGTGGTCAATTGAGAATCCGGAGATCTCAGTTCAATCGAATCGATGGATTGCGTTTCAAATTGCCCATGGATGCTGATGGAGTCGGAACCCGTCAAGGAATCGTTTGTCTCGGGTGGCAGCTCTTCCGCGAAACCCATCAGCTCGGGTTCGTCGATGGTCTGCGACTCGAATTCATCCTCCTCAAGATCTTGGCTACGGAAGTCTTTCGAGGCGTAGGAATCGATTTCGTCATCCAGAAGATCCGAAAGCGGATTGGACCAGGCTTGAGCTCGCGTCTTTTCCTCAGTCTTCGGCGAATCGCCGATCGAAGGTAGGAAATCACTCTCGTCAAAGCCAAATGAGTCGCTGCCGCTTAAACCATCCGACGGTGTGGCTGCCGACGCGCTTTCGGGTTCTCCACCATCGGCAAAAGAGGATTCACTTGGTTGTTCGGCATCGTCAGCCATAGCATTCGACGATTCATCTCCATCCGCCGTCCACCAACTCGGAAGCTCGATCCTGTCTTCCAGTGACTCCGCTTGAAGGTCCGAAGACGCTTGGTTGGCCGTGTCATCCGCATCGATAGCCAATGCATCGTCCGACGCTCGGCCAAAGGTCGACGGACTAAAGTAATCCGCATCAGCGTTTGTGGAGAATTCCGGTTCCGTTTCGAATGTCTCCGAGGGTTGCTCGCCTCCCGGGTAATTCGCGTTCTGCGTCGCATCCGCCTGTTGGAAAGCGTCGTCGTTATTTTCGGAAGCTGCTCCCCAGAAGAATTGTTCATCCAACTGCAATTCGTCTGGAGCGGTGGCGTGCTCCCAGTCTGAATCCGTAGCCGATGCGGGAGTGGTCCAATCATCCCAGTTCCGGGATGCGTCTTGGTTCGATTCTGCCAGCCAGGTGGCTTCGGCCGCATCGTCTTCGGACTTGTCGAATGCGTCCGACTCAAACGCGTCGTTTTCGAAGGAGCTTTCCTGCCCAGCCCAAACAGCATCTTGCATGTCAGCATTTTGCTGGACCGCCTCGGGCTCGGTGAGCTCAATCGTCGATTCGCTGTTCGGAGCGTCCGAGGCGCAGGAGGAGAATTCAAACTCTGTGGCCGATGGAAGTTCCACTGCAGAAGCTTGTTCGAGTTCGCTAGCCGGCATCGACCAAGCAGTAACCTTCAGAGCATCCGACTGCGGCAGTTGCGTCGTCTCGACAGCATCCTCGGTGTCCGTGAATAGCTGCTGGGGCAGTTCCGCTTCCCGGCCGGAGTAGTCCTTGTCGAAGAATTCCCATTCGCTGCCAAACCAATTCTGTTGGGATGAAGGCTCAGCCGATTCTTCTGCTTCCGGCAACTGCAGCCTAGATGCATGCTCGGAAGAGGCCGATGCTATTCCCTGTTGCGGTTGGTTTTGCGATTCGTCGACCCGCATTTCTTCAGGCAGCAATTCTTCGGACTGCGGTTCTACGTATTCGTACTCACCCAATTGGGAAAAGTCATATTCCGTATCGCTGAGCTCTAAAAAGCCCGAATCGGAATTGCTGAATAATGGCGATCTTTCCGATTTCAGATCGATATTCGAAGCCTGATTCCATTCTTCCGTATCCGACAGGTTTTCGGTTTTTTGACCGAAGAAGTTGCTGATCGTGGGATGCTGGGAATCGGATGGATCGTCGGCGATACCGAACTCCGCGAGTTCGATCGGGCTGTCAACTTCGCTCGGCAGTTGGCTGAATGCCTGCTGTTCCGACTCGGGTTGCCAGTCTTGCCAGTTGTCTTGATCGAAGTCGTGCTGCGCATCGAAGGCGGAATTCAACTCTGCTTCTGGCATGAGCAGTTCTTCGGTCTGCCATTCCGCGGCATCGGCATGCTCGTTCTCGACGACGGGACTTGCTGGCTCTATTGCCTGGTTGGCGTTGGACGCATACTCAAAGGAGTCTTCGGACGGGAGAGCGCGGTAGGATGCTTCATCAGCAAGCTGATTGTCGCAAAATTGCACGGATTCGCTGATCAGCGAATCGGATTGAGGCCACCAAGACGCGTCGGTAAAGCTGGGAGACTCCAAAGCTTGCGGTACGTCTTCGTTGGTGAGATCGGGCTCCAACGCGGTCGCCTCAGCGGTGCCCGAGTCCTGTGTCCAGGCGGTAGCGTCATTCGTCGCAAACAGAGGCAGTGCGAGCAGAATTTGTTGAAGCGAGTCTTGAAGGCTCTCAAACCGGGCTTCGATATTTTTCCGCCACGCGTCGTCGTCGGCTTCTGGAGCCCGCTGGCTGAGAGTTTGACCGACGCGGTTAGCATGTTCCGACAACTTTGTCTCGATGTTCGCTTGCAAGTCCTGCTTAAGCTCACTGGCGGACTGGCTGGCCAACTGTTTGATCTCTTCGCCCTGGTTGAGTAGTTGTGCGACGCTCTCCTCCCATTTGTTAGCCAGTGACGCCAACTCTTGATCCGTCCTTTGCGAGAGTGCCGTTAAGCTTTCTTCGCCACGCTGATGGGAGGCAGCGACTTCGGACAGAGTACGATCAGCCAACGTCCGCATTTCTTGCTGAGATTGGGCGGATATCAATTGAAGCGCATCCGCTTGCAGCTGCTCGAGCTGACGAAATTGATCGGAATTTTGCGTGGCCAGACCCTGCAGGCCTTCCGTCGTCTGATCGGCGATTTGATCTAGTTTTGCATGTGTCTGTTCCAGGAACTCCCGGGCCTGCTGCGCGGCATTTTTTGAGATAGCTTCGCAGCTGACTTGCGTTCCTTCGACAGCGGTTTGCAGTCCTGAAAGTTGAGCGGAGACATTCGACTGCCAGCTCGAGTTTTGGTCACGATGTTGATTCTGGTCCTGTGTGAAGGACTGAACGGAATCCGCCAGGCTGGTGAGTTTTGTTTGCAGCTGCTGTAAAGCCTGATAGTGCTCGGAAGACCGAGCATCCGCTTCGTGTCGGGCTTCTGAATTCCAGCTGGGCTCTGGGAACTCGCCGATGATTCTTTCCAGCGTTGCTATCTGCTGACTAAGATCCGATATATGTTCCTTGACGACATCGATCCTGGCTGCATGGCTGGCCGCGGCCTTTTCCAACTGGGGACCGAGTTCCGCCAGACGGCTTGAATCGATGGCTTGAGAGATACGCGCCGGTCCATCCTCGTTCTCCCTAAGCTGGTGATCTTCGAAAGCTTGACGCTGTCTGCGAGCTTCTTCTTGCAGCTCTGTGAGTGGTTCCAAAACATTTTGCAGCTGACATTCAAGCGGTTCAATTGCGGACTGGATCAGATTCGCGATCCAGCGACTATCATTGCGGCTTGCGACACTGGCATTCCGGGGTTCTGCTGGTGATGCCTGAGATTGCGTTCCCCGCTGTTTGAGAGCCAAAGGCCGGGCCAGGGCGAATTTGAGGCGTTGTGCTTTGGCCGAAGCGGGATTGCTGCTGGTAAATCCCAGGCCGGCATCTTCATCCTGAGGCTCTAAATTTCGAGTTACTTCGAAGCGGTGACCTGCCAACTCAAAATGATTATCGTTGCCGTGGAGCAATAGCTCATTTACCGACATCCCATCACGCGTGACTTTGGGGGCCAACGCACGCACGAATATCTGTCGCGCTCCCACCACCAACAGCGCATGGAAGGGCGCAATACCGGGCAGTTGACAGCGGAGGGTGCTGCTGGCAGAGCTGCCGATGGTGCACTTGTTCTGGCGTATCAGCCATTGCTGCACGGCCTCACCCAGTTCATTCTTCATCACCAACCGCGCGGTAGGATGTTCGGATTGCGTTGGGATGACCAGCGGAAAGCTGGTGTTTGCAGGCTGTGTGTCTAGAGCCATTTCGCGTTGGCCTCCATTGTCGAAGTCGATAGCCCCGAAAGGCGTAGCTAGCATTGCAATGCGTCTCTCATTCGCCTATCGACAAGTCACGCTGTATTTTTCGGCACAAGTCGGCCAAAGTGTTCTGTGCGGCATGGGCTACATTGCTTCATGTGGAATGTATGGCTTGTTCATTACTGGCCGAGCCGATGTCGGTAGCCTGGATTCGGGGCTGTTCAAGGCCCGGAACGCATCGACAAGCCAAACCCAAAAGGAGCATATGGGACCGAAGTCCACGAATTTGGGCTAGCAAATCACGGTTGTTAATGATGACGCTTAGAGAATTGCAACTCGACTTGGAACTCGATTCCACGCTCCTTCCTTCTTCAGTCGTCGCGTGGATCAACCTGGCTCGACGAGAAATTGAGGAATTCTGGGATCAATCCTCGAATTCCAAGAAAACCGAGTACGTTGAGTCCGATTTTGAGCATGTTGCCGAAGTCCTGCTGCATTGCCAGCAAAAAAGTTGGCTCGCGTGTCGGGAACTCGTGGAGTGGGGCTGTGGCTTTGGAGTGGTAACCGGAATTGCCGAGCTACTCGGATTGCCCGCGGTCGGCATTGAAAGCGAGGGGTTTCTGGTAGAGGCTGGTCGGAGGCTTTTGCAGAAGGCTGGCATTTCCGCCGAGCTTTTCCACGGTAACTTCCTACCGGCTGGTGCCGCGGAGTTAGCATTGGTGGAGGATCCCCGCGTGGCTCTGCAAGCGACGATGCCATCCGCGTACGCTTCAATCAATCGCCCGCTCACAGATTTTGGATGCGTATTTTGCTACGCTTGGCCCGGCGAAGAGCACTTTCTCAAGCTTGTCTTCGATCGCTTTGCCGCCCCTGACACACTGTTGGTGCTCTATCGGGGACCCTATCACATCGAAGTCTATCGCAAGCTGTAAGGGTTGCACTTCTGAGCAGCCTGCGGGAAGAACGCCATGTGATCCGCCCCCGTGCCCGTTCCATTACCGCTGTGCTGGGGGCGTGTTTGCTTCCTGCAATGAACCGTTGGAGAAGAGCAATTCTTTGGGGCCGCCGTCTACCGTGGAACGCTTGTCAAGAAAAGGCGTTCCCTCCGGCACTCCCATCGCAGTCAGGCTGAAGACTTCTTCAGACACGGGGATATTGGCCTCAAAATGACTGTATTCAATGGATAGTTTCCTGACCGTCTGTACATTGGAGCCCGTGTCTCGGTTGGCCGAAGTGACCACATTGGTGAAGCGTCGGACGTAATGCAGTCCGTTAGATTCTCCCCAGTCCAACAAGTAATCGCGGAAGGGCTGCGTTTCCCCAATCCGATAGGAACTAACGCGGCGCAAATCATAGCCGAATTGGTCCAGAACAAAGAACTTCATGCGATAAGTGTTTTTGCTCAGCAAACCGACAAATCCGCCCTGCTCCAAGGGAGTCAGGGAAGTGTTCTTGAGGTCCAGGCCTTCCAGATGCAATGCCTGCGACCAAAGGCTCACGGGATCTTCAAAGGGAAAGCCGGCATTCCGCATGACCGCCATCTTGGCAAAACCAAAATAAATGGTGCCCGTACAATTCCGGTCGTGATCGCATTCTATCGAGACAATTTGCTCGCCGTCATACATGACTACCTGTTCAGCAAGCGACGAAGGCGACCAGCGTTCAAAGTCCTCTTCGTTCTGTCCTTGAACACGAACTGATTCATTCAGCTTTTGCTCGTAGACCAAGTGGACGCGATACTTGGGTTGGTCAAAGAACATTTGGATATCAGCATCCAATACCACGACGGGTTCCGGTTGATCGGCTTCGTGGACTGTGTACTGGATTTTGCCGACTCCGAATGCCGAATTCAGCTGGGCCGCATTGGAGTCCCTGGCTAGGACTGCCTGTTGAATCAGCTGTTGCTTGCTTTCAAGTTCGCTCCGAGGTGTACCTCGGGCAGCTTCCGGTGAAGCGAGACTATTAGGCTCCTGCGCATGGGCGCACGGTGGCATACCGCAACAAAGGCAGGTAATGCATAGGCTGGCAACTTGAAGATGGGCTGCGGTTAAATTCATCATGCGGTTGGAAGGAATCGAAGTCGGCCGTCTCTCATGGATGGTTGTGCTGGTTGGGGAACTGTCGAAGTTCGGAGTGTGCCACCTAAAATCTCGTCCACGCCGGACACTCGTAGTATCGGGCAAAGGCCAAGAACGCCTCTCCTGCCGTTACCAAAAATCATCGCGAGGAAGTGCGACGAGTACGGTGAACATTTGGCAAGGTTACGCTGATGGCGCCGGGGCGGTGAAAACGCCGCGGCCGCAGGTGTTGGGGTGAGACCCCCTATTCTACTCCGATTTTCGTTGTGCAACACTTCCACTTGGACGTCGTCCGCCAGACCCCGGTACGCCCAATTTGCCAACGCTGTGCAGCATTTTTGCATTGGATTTACAAGCACGAAGCGCCAGCGAGTGTGTCCTCGATGGCTACCGAAACTCACTCGCTCGCGTGTCGTGCTTGTATTTTCGGGCGAACCTTTTGGCATAAAATGCTGCACAGCGTTGCCGATCAGGGATCAGACCGCCATTAAAATCCATCCCCGCTTGGCACAAGTACCCATTCGCAATTCAAGTTCCTCATTCGCTATCAGGAATACGCCTGTGAAAATCGTTCGCATCTTCGCTCATCGTGTGGATTTGCCGCTTAAGGAAGGTAGCTACAAGTGGTCGGGTGGCAAATCCGTACAAGTCTTTGATAGTACCGTGGTCGGGGTCGAGACCGATCAGGGGCTGTGCGGTTACGGCGAGGTGTGTCCGTTGGGACCGGCTTACTTGCCCGCTTATGCAACAGGCGTCAGGGCCGGCCTGTTGGAGTTGGCGCCGCATCTCATCGGTTGGGATCCTCTTGAATTGGGCAAGCTTAATCAACAGATGGATCTGTGTTTGAAGGGGCATCCCTATGTGAAGTCGGCTATCGACATGGCCTGCTGGGATCTTTTGGGCAAAGCCAGTGGCTTGCCCGTGTGTTGCTTGTTGGGCGGGCGGTATGGCGAAAACATCACACTGTACCGTGCCATATCCCAGCAGCCACCCGATGAGATGGCGGAAAACGTGTTGCAATATCGCGACCAGGGCTACACCCGTTTTCAATTGAAGGTGGGGGGAGATCCGGACGAGGACATTGATCGCATTCATGCGGCTCGATCGGTACTGCGACCCCAAGACAAATTGGTTGCGGACGCCAATACGGGCTGGACTCAGCATGAAGCGATGCGAGTAGTGCGGGCTGTGCGCAAGTTAGATGTGTACATTGAACAACCCTGCGCGACATATCGCGAGTGCCT
The DNA here is from genome assembly GCA_024743355.1 of bacterium. Lineage (GTDB taxonomy): Bacteria > Planctomycetota > Planctomycetia > Pirellulales > Pirellulaceae > Aureliella. The sequence continues at coordinate 16,198 of JANSWS010000037.1, read as the reverse complement.
GAGTGTCCGGCGGCATACCGATCTTCCTTTCGTGCTGGACGAGAATATCGACGGTCTTGAAATGCTGCAGCAAGCCTATGCGGATGGAGCCATGGATGTGGTGAATCTCAAGATTAGCAAGCTTGGTGGGCTGACAAAGACCCGTCAACTTCGGGATCTTTGTGTTTCCCTTGGGATCGCCATGACGTTGGAAGATAGCTGGGGTGGCGATATCACCACGGCTGCCATCGCGCACTTAGCGCATAGCACGCCGGAAGCATTGCGCTTTACCAGCACCGACTTCAATAGCTATGGCACCGTTTGTAATGCCAGCGGAGCACCCCAACGAGCCAATGGTTACATGCAAGCCAGTACGCTGCCGGGTTTGGGAGTGGAACCGAACTGGGAAGTGCTGGGTGAGCGAATGGTCGATTGCGGGGAGTAACTCTCACCCCATGGGGCCCGTAGGCTTCGCATGTTTGGAGCAGACAGAGCAAATTGTTCGAGCTGTCGATTCAGCGAAAACACGTTTCCCAATAAGTTCGAAAGACCTTGCCGCCAGGTTTTAGGCAGATGCATTTTTTGCCTAACCCGCAGACTCGTTTTGCCAGCTTTGTGGAGACGGTGCCAGGCAGTGCGTTCTGTGACGATTCGCACAATCATCCTCTGAGGGAGACCGATAACGGAAGAAGCGTCTACATGGACAGGAAACGCCTGCATTGCGGCAAACTCATTCATGAATCTTCTCGGCTCCAACCGCGCAACCCGCTCGAAGATGTCGCTTGCAGGCCGACACGCACGGGTCTCGGCAAGCTCGCCGCGATGGGGTCTGATCTGTCTGCTGTTGCTGATACCGAGCTCTATCTCGGCTTGCGCGAGGTCCACCTACCGCCAGGCGGCAGATCGCGAGTCTTATTGCCTGATCGAAAGTCGGGAGTTGGATACTCGCTGGCAATTGCCCAATCGACCTGTCGAGCCGCAACAGGTGTCTCGATTGTATACGGCCTCCGAGGTTGACTGCGGCCCCAAACCTCAGGATGACCCCGCTGCCAAACGCTTCATGGATTGTCCCGACGGCTGGCGGAACACACACTACTATGACCGCTTCGCTACCAAGGCAAATACGGAGAATCCCATCTGGGTGGACTACTTGCCTCGAAACCAGGATGGAAAGGTGGAATTGGACCAGCAGTCAGCGGTTCAGCTGGGGTTATTGCACAGCCGGGAATATCAAACGCAATTTGAGAACGTCTATCTAACCGCGCTGAATCTCTCCGGCAACCGCTTTGAATTTGAGACGCAATGGTTCGGAGGCTTGGGGGGCGTTTTCAGCGCCGACGGGCGCGATCTGGGCAATCAGCGATTTGTCGACCTGACAGTTAATCGTCTGGGCTTTGACAAGAACCTGGCCGGTGGCGGTGAGATGGCGGTGGCGGTTGTCAACGGACTGACTTGGGAATTCGGATCGAATGGCTTTCAGCAGGGGCAGGCATCCTTGGTGGCGGCGTTTACCCAGCCCCTGTTGCGGGGAGCCTTTCGCCATGTGCGCCTGGAAAGTTTGACGCAAGCCGAGCGCGATCTGCTTTACTCCGTGCGCGATTTCGCTCGCTTTCGACGTTTGTTTTACGTTGACTTGTCCGAGAGCTATTTGCGGTTGCTGACTCTGGTGCAAGCGATCCGAAATACTGAATCCAACGTGGAAAATTTGCGGAAGAATCTCACCGAGCACGAGTTCTATGCACTGCTGAAGATTGTTCAGCAAGTACAGGTGGACCAGGTATTTCAATCGTATCAACAGGGCCGGGCTTCGCTACTGTCGGCGGAGCAGGCATTTATCGCCGCGCAAGATCAATTGAAACTCCAGTTGGGACTGCCACCCTGGGTGCCCTTGCAAATCGACGAATCACTCCTGGATCCGTTTGAGCTAGTGGACCCAAACTTGGTGCGATTGCAGGCCGAAGCGCAGCTATTTGAGCGATTGGTTCAGTACCTGCCTCCAACGCGAGCGCCGCTCGACATGCTCGAGAATTCCTTCCAGGACTATCTGCAGGTGCAGAATAGCGTCGCTGAGATCTTGCCAAAGATCGAGAGCGAGTTTGAGCAGTGGCTGACACGTCTGGAAGCAGTGGATTCATCCAGGCTGACAAACGACGACCAACTGGATATGGATCAACAGCGGCAACTTTCAGAACGCATTCGGACGACTCTGAGCGATCTGCGGCAGTCGATCGACAATCGAGGGGATTATAACACCCAGCTGCAACAGAAGCTGCAAGTCTATCGGGACGATCCACCCAACTGGGCAGCCGGTGAAAGCAGTTTTTCGATCGAGGAAATCCTCAGAACGAAATCACTGGAAGATATCAATTTTCAGGATTTACTGGCGGATGACAGGCGTGATACAGCCATCGAGGCATGGCAGGCCATGGAAGATGCCGTGGGTCGCCGGCTCCGCGATGAAATTGCCGAACTATACGTGGCACAAACACAAATTCGATTGTTCTTGATCGAAATCGAACCTTATTCCATCGCCTCCGAGACGGCGATTACTTTTGCCCATCAAAATCGCTTGGACCTGATGAATACAAAGGCTCAGGTCGTGGATGCGTTTCGCCGGGTCGAAGTCGCAGCCGATGCTCTGCAAAGTGATTTGAGTATCGACGGGAGCGTAGCCGTAGGCAGCGATCCCAATTCGAATTCAGCGTTCTCTTTTGATTCCAAATCCAATCGTTACCGCGTGGGCGTCCAATTCGACGGACCGCTCAATCGGCTGAACGAGCGCAATGCGTATCGAGCCAGGCAGATCGAATACCAACGCGCAAGCCGCCAGCTGCTGGCGGGCAAGGATCAAATCGCCAACGAGGTAAGAGCCATCCTGCGGCAATTAGAGCTTAGCCGACTCAATTTTCAAATCGCCAGGCAACGGGTAGTGGCGGCAGCCCGGCAGGTCGACCAGGCGCAAGTAGCTCTCAGTACGGGAGGTGAAGGGCAACAAGGAACCAGTCTGACTTTGAACTTGCTGCTGGCTCAGGACGATTTGCTCAACGCGAAAAACGATCTGATTGGCAACTGGGTATCCTATCGCATTCAAAAGTTGCGCTTGTTCGCGGCCCTGGACATGCTCTATCTGGACGGACAAGGCACTTGGATCAATGAGCAGGTCGGCTTACAGCGATTAGCCGATTTCCAAGCTGTGGATCCGGAGTACTTCCCACCCGCGCTAGCCCCCGACTTTGACGATGGTCTCGGCAATCTTCCCCAGACCGGTACGACTGGCGGTGTCGCAGATCCTATAGATGAAGAGCTGCGAATGCGGCAAATGCGGGACTCGCAGGCAGAAGAAGTGGAACCCGAGTTGCTCGAACCCGCGGCCCAACTCGACTTGGAGCAACCCGGAGTATTTCGCTTGCCTGTGAATTCTCCCGATCCTGCCGCCCCCAACCCCGCTAATGGGATTGTTATTCCCAGCGTGCCCATCTCTTTCGGTTTTGGGGACTAGCCGGCTTTGGGTTAGAATACAGTCCTTGGCGGCTTGGTAAGAACTTACAAGCATCGCAATACGCCTTGCCGGCCACCGTCCACGGTCCAGCAGCGCGGTTTGCCGAGTGGGTCTGTGTATCGAGTAGCAACGTGTACCGTGTAACGCCGTGAACTTGCAACGCGCGTACCGTGTAGTGCGGTATATCGTGTAACGCCGCGTAGCCCAGTCTCGCGAAGACTTGAGCAGCCTGTCCCCTGATCATCTTCTCCTATTTAGCGGCTCCATGAACAAGCTGATCCTAAGTCTGTTTCTAGTCTTTGCGGCGTTAGCTACAGCTGTGCTCGCCTACAATCGATCCTGGTGGTCGGTAGGTGATGGTGGCGCTGATGTGACCTCGACCTACACCGTGCAAAGAAGAAACCTGGAAGATCGCGTTGTCGAGCGTGGTGAAGTCGAGAGCCAGAAGACAGTTTACGGCAAATGCGAGATTCCCGGTCGCAGCAAGATTACTTTCATCGTTCCCGAGGGCACCGAGGTTAAAGAAGGAGATCGCGTTGCAGAATTTGAAACCAACGAAATAGATCAGGAAATCCAGCAGAAAGAAATCGCGCTAAACGAAGCCAAGGGCAAGTTGGATGAGGCGGTGCAGGCAGTACAGCTCAAGTCCAATGAGAATGACACCAACATTGCGGCCGCTCAGTTGGCCTTCGACATTGCCAAGATCGAATTGGAGAAATTCGAGAAAGGCGATTTCATCTCCGAGAGCTCCGACATGCTGCGGGCCATCAAGGAAGCGGAAGCCGCATTGGAAAAAGTCCGGGATGAGAAAAGCAATATGGAAATCCTGGTCAAAAAGGGCTACCGCACACCTCAGCAACTGTTGGAAGTTCAGCTCCGCGAGCAGACCTACGAATTCGCCGTGGAACGCGACAAACGTAAGTACGAAGTGCTGGTGACTTACGATCGGGAGAAGCGACTGATCGAGTTTCGCGGCAAGCTGTCGGAAGCGGAATTGAAGCTGGACCGCGCCAAGAAAACCGCCGAGGCCGAGATGTTGAAGGCCCAGGCGGCGGTGGAAAACGCCAAGAATGGCGTGACTATTCTGGAACAACAGCTGGAAGAATATCGCAAGCTGCGGGAGAAATGCACGCTGTATGCGGAGCAAGATGGAACCGTGGCCTACGCGAACGAACGTTGGTACGACGCCTCGGAACGCATCCGCGAGGGAACAGAGCTCTATTCGGGCCGTAGCGTTTATTTTTTACCTGACATGTCCCGCATGCAGGTCAAAGCCAACATTCACGAATCGGTCGTCGATCGTGTGCAAGTCGGACAGAAGGCGTCAATACGGCTGGATGCTTTCTCCGACGTTCGATTGAGTGGCACGGTCTCGAAGGTCGCCGGCATGGCGGCCAGCACTTATTCCAGCGTTCAGAATTATGAAACAATCGTGCTGATCGACGAACTACCCTACGGATTGGCCATCAAGCCGGGTATGACCGCAGCGGTGGACATCTTAGTGGGCACTTACCGCGACGTTTTGGCTGTTCCGGTAGGGGCTATCACCGAGCATTTCGAACAGAGTTATGTGTACGTTCTGAACGCGGGAAAGGGCGAGAGACGCAAGGTTACCACCGGACGCTCGACCCATTCCTTTGTAGAAATCCTGGATGGCCTGCAAGAAGGGGACGTGGTAGCCCTGGATGCTTATCAGCGGGGACTGGAGGATTTCGCGGATGCCGAACGCGATGCTGAAAGGTCCTTGGGTGTGCCTGAGGCAGAGGCAAACGCAACATGATCCCCTCCCTCGGACGCTATCAAGCCATGTTCATCACTTCGATCCGCGGAGTGTTGATGCACAAATTGCGTTCCATGCTGACCGTGCTGGGGCTTGTCTTTGGAGTCGCCAGTGTGATCGTAATGCTGGCTGTGGCCGAGGGAGCCAGTCGCCAGGCCCAAGAACAGATCGAAGCACTGGGTGTGACCAACATTATCGTGCGAAGTAAGAAGCCCACGGAGACGAACTCGAACATTGACTTTCGTTCGTTCGAACAGGATTACGGTCTCAAATACGATGACTTGCAGCGGATTGAAGAAACGTTGACGAGCGTGGTAGGCGTTACGCCGCTACGCGAGTTTCCACAGGAAGCACGGTTTGGTGACCAAGCCATGGATGCCCGACTGGTGGCGGTAACTCCCAAATACTTCACCATGAACCGCATCGAAATTGTTCGCGGAAGAGCTTTGGAGGAAGCGGATCTGAAGTCTTTTGCCAACGTCTGCGTAATCGGCGATGAGTTGGCCAAGCAAGTCTTTCGAGGACGCTCGCCGATTGGAAAGTCCTTGCAGGTAGCCAATCAGCACTTCTTCCGCGTGGTCGGTGTGCAAGGCTATAAAACGCCCTCGGCGGGTGTAGGTTCAAGTCTCTCAGCCCAGGATCTTAATCGAGATGTGGTGATCCCATTGACGACCGATCGCAGCCGAATTGGTGAGGTGGTGGAACGCCGAGAGCAAGGGAATTTCTCGAGGCAGCGGTTGGAAATCAGTCAAATCACCATCGAAGTGGTCGACCGTTACCACGTGAAATCAACGGCGAGCGCTTTGGAGGGTCTGATCGCCAAATATCATCCCCAGGATGACTACGCCATCACCATTCCGCTGGATCTACTGGAGCAAGCCCAGGCAACGCAACGAATTTTCAATTTTGTTCTCGGAGCCACAGCCGCCATTTCACTGTTGGTGGGCGGCATCGGCATCATGAACATCATGCTGGCCACCGTCAGCGAGCGGACCCGCGAAATTGGAATCCGTAGGGCTTTGGGAGCCAAGCAGTCCGACATCGTATTTCAGTTTTTGATCGAAACAGCTTCGCTCTCTCTGTTCGGCACACTCGTGGGCGTGGCGGTAGGGCTGGCAGGACCTTCGTTGGTCTCCTATTTGTCGGGCATGGAAACCGTGGTGACAGTTTGGTCGGTAGCCATCGCTGCTCTGGTTTCTCTAGCGGTGGGGATCGTTTTCGGAATCTACCCCGCTCAGAGGGCTGCCAGACTTGATCCCATCGAAGCTCTCCGTCGAGGTTGATACGGAGCCTTGAAGTTCAGCCAACGCTTTTCAGCGCTGAATCGTGTCAACCGAGGATTTGAGGGGGCATGATCCATTGCGCCTTGCGGCAGCGAGTTACGCCTAAGTGGCGAGAACAACCCGAACGCCGTTCGAACCAGCGGCTAGATCGCGAGCCTTGTACGTGTGGCTTGCAGGCCGCCATGCGGCGAGCCGCAAACGGATCGTCAAGCACTGTTCATCAGCTGCCTGGTAGGAACACTCTCAAAATGATCTTTGCGGACCACATCAACCGTTTCCACGCAAGCGGTGATAGGATGGTTCGGCATTACCTCATGTCTTAAGAATTCCAGAGTTGCCTCGCACACGTCGCGGGGCATCACGATTTCAATCCGCACTTTGGGACCCGCCACAAACTCACCGTTTTCCAGGTCATGGCGACCGGCGCCGCTGCAGGGCAGAACGGTGTAGCCACTCGCTCCCAATTCGACAAAACTCCTCTCCAGGAAGTCTTCCAAAGCGGCTTCCGCCACGACCGTCAGCCGCCTCATACTGGCCAATCCGCGCTTTCGAGCCGCGTGGACGTTGTCGGCCAGAGGCAGTAATGATTCCAGCCCCCGGACCTCAAAATGCAGCCCTTCCTGGTCGAAGGTCCGCTCCATTTCTTCCAGTTTTTCCATGACGCTGTGATCCACCAACTTCGCATCCGATACATCCACAATCAGATTGCGGCGCTGCACCAAACCAAGTTGCTCAATCTGATAACGAAACGGAATCCAGTTGCTGAAAACTGCCGATTCCCGGGCCAGAATCAGGCTGGTATTCTCATCGACTTCTTGGACTTCGATATAGGGTTTGAACAACGAGCGGATGGGAACACCGTTGGCGACGTGAATGACGAGTTTCAGGATAATACCGGCGGCTACGCCAATGAGCAGATCCGTGGCCAGGACCACCACCAGAGTGGTCACAAAGATGGCCAGCTGTTCTTTGCCAATCCGCCAAACATGAACGAACTCGGCCGGGTGAGCTAGTCGGTATCCGGTGTACACCAGCATGGCAGCCAGAGCCGCCAGTGGAATACGATGCAGAATCGTTGGAATCAGGGCCACGCAAGCCAGCAGAAAGATTCCGTGCCACAGGTTAGCGAAGCGGGTTCGGGCACCGTTGTCTATGTTGGCTCGTGAACGAACGATTTCTGAGATCATCGGCAGACCGCCGATGCTGGCAGCACACAGATTTCCCAGGCCAACCGCGATAACATCGCGATTCATGCTGGTCTTTCTCTTCCAAGGGTCGATCATGTCGACGGCCTTGGCGCTGAGCAACGACTCCAGCGTACCGATAATGAAGAACATCATGACCCACTTCCAGGCTTTGATTTGGGTCAGTGCCGAGAACTCGGGGCGGGTGATGTCGTCAAACATTCCGAACATGCGGGTTGGCATCTTGACCAGATATTGTTCGCCCAACTGGTATTTGTGACCCTGCAGGGTGTAGGAGTGCTCGTGAAGTAAATCGAACCCCATGCCCATAGGCACGGCCACTAGCAGGACAACCAATGGAGAGGGGACGCGTCGCAACATGGGAAAGCGTCTTCCCACCAGGGGCCACAGGAACATGATGGCAATGCTCACGGCCCCGATGGCGGCAATTGCCGGATTGGCCTCCATCACGTAATGCGGAAATTCGCCAAGCATCTCCAGGGGTTCGCCACTGGCAGAAACTCCCAATGCAACTGGGAATTGCTTGATAATGATGATCACACCGATGGCGGCCAGCATGCCGTGTACGGCTGAAGTGGGAAAGAACTCCCCCAGAATTCCGCCGCGAAACATGCCGAACAGAATTTGCAATATGGCTGCTGCGACACCAATTGCCAAAGCTGCCTGGTAGGCGGACATGTCGGTTGCATTCCAGCCTCCAATCATTCCGTCGCCGCCAAAATCCTCGATGCAGCCTACGGCAATCACGATCAAGCCAGCCGCCGGTCCCTTGATGGTCAGCTCGCTGTTGCTGACGAACGTAGCGACCAGCGCGCCTACGATGGCCGTAAAGATGCCGGCGATCGGAGGATAACCGCTGGCAATCGAAATCCCCAGGCACAGCGGCAAGGCGATCAGAAATACAAGGAAGCCGGAGAGGATATCAAAGCGGGCAAATTTCAATGCTCCGGGTAGACGACCCCGAGGGATATCATTGCTTGGGAGGGCATCGTTCATCATTGTCTATGTGTTCCGTGTAACAAATGTCTTGTACGCTGGCTGACTAGGCTGGACCAAGTTCGACTTATGGACTGTTGGCAGTAGTCGGACGATCGTGAGCGACGGTCAGATTTGTCTCGGGGAGTTCATCGGCGACTCTGCGATGTTCCAGTAGAGCGCGGGCCGCGTGATAGCGTGATTGCACTCCGGGTTGCGGAAGCAGTCCGCCTCCCACAATCAGCAGAACCACAATCAGAATGGTGACGCGCTCTGCCGCGCGACAACCCAAAGAAACGGAGGCCGTGTGGCGTGTTCCCGTAAAGATATGGAAATATGCGCGGACGATGGCAATGCCGTTCAGCGTGGCTGCGATCACCACTGCGAAGCCGATCATGGGATAGACCTCGACGGCACCCTCGATCAGCAATTCCATACCGATAAAGCCGATGGTTCCAGGGAAGCCGATTGCTGCAAGTCCAGTCAACAGAAACATGTTGGCCAAAAAGGGCGTGTGCTCGTACAAACCGTGAAAGTTGGCAAGTGTCAGACGGCCGGTTCGTGCTTCGACACTTCGCAAAGCCAGCCCGAAACCCAGCATGGATATCCCGACGGACAACCAAACGCAGAGAGCGCCGGCAAGTCCGATGGGCTTGGCCATTTCCAGTCCCACCAGCACGAGCGAAGAATGGCTCAGGAACAGATAGCAAAACAGCCGTCTTGAATCTTTTTGCACCAGCGCCATGCCAGCGGCATAAACGGCGGTAGCCAGCGACAGAATAGCGATGCTTTGCAAAGCCCAGGCGGGTGCGATGGGAAAGACGAGTCGCATAACGGCGTAGGCGCCGGTCATGGGCGTGACAAATAGCAGCGCGGTGGCAAAGGTAGCCTTTTCGAAAAGATCCGTCATCCAGCAATGCAAAGGGCAAATGCCGTTGCGGATCAGGGCCCCGGCGGTAAGCAAAGCACCGGCCAATATCGGCGGATCGGCGGCACTGGCGTCCGCGGAAACCAACAATTGTCCCGTGACTAGCAGCCCGATAAACAAGCTCATGTGCAGTGCGAAAACACGCGTGTTCTGCTTGCGTTTCCGCAGCTCTACCAACGGTGGGAGTATGGCTAATGCCAGCAGCAAGATGATCAACCAGGGATGTCGGCAGGCCAGAGTTGCCAGCAATATGGCCTCGGAGAACAACATCCAGCCAAAGGAGAAGCGATTGATCTTTGTCCGCAGCGTGGTCAGCACCGTGGTCAGATAGAGCAACGCGGCCAATGGTAGAAGCGGCGCGCTCAGTTCATCGATTACGAATACGTCGCGACGAAAGATGTATTGAAATACATCCCAATGATCGTGAGCTTCGAATGTACCCAGTAATTCAAAATCGAGCCACTCACCAGCAGCACAGATCAGTGTCAAGGAACAGATGGCGATGCTCACCCGTCTGGCTTGATCCAAATTCCGTATGCACGCAACGACTATCGCGCCGATGAGCGGAATTAGCACGGAAAGCTCGAGCCATGGTAGATGTAGTTCCGGCATCAATGCACGTCCTCCAATGAATCACCGTAGGGCGACAGCGTATCGGAAGTCCGCGAATTCCCGCCGGAAAGTAGGTTGGTCCAGCGACGTTCCAGTGAATCGAAAAAACGAAAACTCTTGGTAAATGGGTGGACAATCCAATCGTCGAGCAACTCATCCAGGTTGCCCCGCTGCAGTGCAAAGCGGTAGAGCCATAACTGCCCTGGGGACGATGAGCGAGAAGTTGCCACTTCGTCGCCGGTCAGGTGCTCACCTACCGCGTTTTCCAGCATTTGATGATCACGCAGCACAGAGGGCGCCCGCAAAAGCTGAAGGGTTCTCAAGCAGACGTGTCCAATCATGTGGACCAAGGCTATATAGTGCAGCCCGAGACCAATCTCGACGGTGATGATGCCCACCTGCGTCAGCGAGGCGAATGCCAGGGCGTTTTTCACATCACTCTGCACGCGAGACGCCAATGCTCCGAACACGGCCGAGGTCAGTCCCAAACCAATCACGGCGATCCGCAATGGCATGGAAACATCCAGCAAGGGGCTGACTCGCAGCAGCAGATAGGTTCCAAGGTGCACGGACAAGGCGCCGTAAAAAACCGCGCTGGATGGTGTGGGACCTTCCATGGCACGCGGCAACCACCCAGAGAAAGGTACCATTCCCGACTTGCCAGCAGCCGCTATCAACAACAAGAAGCCGACCAGCGAAGCCTGCCAGAAGCCAATATTCGCAACGCCCTCCGGCCAAGCCCCCGAACCCATCAGTTTTTGGAATTCACCGGCACCCGTCAGATGATGCATCGTCAGAGCCGCAATCAGGAAGGCGGCATCCGCAATGCGGTAGGTGGTCCACACGCGGTGTCCATTGCGGACCGGACCCGGTCTCTGATGAAAATAGGCTACCAACAACGCGGACGACAAACCCACCAACTCCCAGCCAAAGAACAACGTCTCTATCGTTCCGGCTAAGGCGGAGACGACCATGCCCAGCAAGAACAGGGCGTACAGTAAGAAGAATCGATGGTAACCAGCGTCGCGATGCAAGTAGACTTCGGCAAACGCTCCGACTGTGCCGCACAACACGAAGGTCAGCATCAAGAACGGAACGGACAGACGATCAAAAACGAAATTTATGTGGAAGTGGAAATGCTCGTGCTCATGTTCAATCGCGACCCAATGGCCGAGTTCCACAACTTCCTGTCGCGATCCGCTGATGAGCATGGTGGCTAGAATCCCGGTTGCAGCCAGCAATCCGGTCAGCACGCTCGCCTTTGTCAGTCGAGACTGCCACTGCTCGCTCAGCCGAAATCCGACTAACAACGGCAATCCCAGGACGGCCAACAAAACCGCCGGGCTGGCCACTACCAGCAGTCCCAGCACAGGTATCACGGAATGCGTATTCATTCGATGGGTAAGTAACCTTCGATCAATTAGTGTCCGATAGTCGCCTTTCGCTCTGCGAAAGTAGCGTTTCTTCTGCGTAGCTTTCGCAGAGCGAAAGCCGACCGTTATTGATCGAACGGTCCTAATTGCTCCTTAATCGAGAAGAACGGAAGATGCTCACGCGATCCTTGGTAACACTCCAAGGAAGAACTGGCAAAGGTGATGGCCGTCGAGCCGACGTGATAAGGCTGAAATCGATCGTCCTGGAAGACTTGAATTTCAGAGGTCGTCGAATCGATAACCGCCAGATGCACCCAACCGCCGCGAACGAGCCGAGCGATCGCCGCATTCCGCTCCATGATCGATAACATCGCGGCAGGCGTTGATTCGATAACGAACATGATCCGCATGGGCTCATGGATCTCAACCATTTGCTGGTAGAGGCCCGTACGCAGGTCACTCGACGTGCCTTCCATCACACCCAGCAAGGACACCAGGTTGTGCGGCAGTTTGGAGCCGGACCCGTACGTGCGGTAGTCAACGCACGAAAAATAGTATTCCAGGCTGATGCCTGCACAAACTGGAATTGCGGCAGCCAGAATTCGCGCGAGGATCGAGTGCTCATCATCGTCCTGGGACGGATCGTAAGAGTTCAGAAAGGCCCGGCGGTCCAGGAATAGGCCTCGCTGCCAGTGTCGCCGACCGACAACACACAAGGCGTTCGTGGCATGGTTGTATTCAGGTCGCGCCTGTGAAATATCCTGAGCTCTAGCTTCAACGTGCCGCAAGGCGTCGTCTTGAGAAATATTTAGCGGAGCCGAACTGAAACGACGGCATCGCTCATGTGCATTGCGTCGGCGGGCCTCCTCGATCGACTCACGGGCAGATTCAAATTCCGCGCGATGCGATGGAGGCAGGCGGTCAAGATCGAAGAAAACCACGGAATCGTCACAGGTATTGTGGTAGGCTCCCACGAACACGGTGTCGTCTGGAATTTTGATCCCATGCGCGGCCACTTTGCCTCGAACTCGCCAATCGTTGGCCATCTGAGCAAAGGCGCGCGCGTTGGGTCCGCCTCGTTTGCCGGCGCAAGCTCCACAACAATAAGCGGATTCATGCGGATTGTTGAGGCTGGATGAACCATGTCCGCAGATAATGAACAGCCGGCTAAAGCTGTTGGTGTTCTTGAGCCCCATATCCTCCAGCATGCGAACAACAACTCTGGCCATTTCATCGGTCGTATAGCCAATGTGACCGTTGGTTGGCCCGGGGGCTTCTGCGTAGCGTTCTAATTGGAGGTTGGTAACCGGTGGCGGTTGCAAGAACGAACCCAGTCTTTGGCGAATACGGGCTGTCAGACGCGGGAATAACACCCGAGCGACCAGTGGAACAGATGCCAGCGACCCCACACTGCCCGCAAGCATCCCGCCTAGGAAAGTGCGGCTGCGAGTGTGAAATGCACGGCTTGCCAATCCAAGCGTTCGCCGCAGTGCCGCTCGGTCACGATGAATCCCCTCAAACGAATATCCCACGTCCTCCTGCACATAGTGATCGGGCGTTATCACCGCTGGACACAGCGGCTTGTAGAAGCCGTCCGCGGCTCCACGGTAGTACATGGCCACGGCGAAGAAGCCCGCCGCGGCAAATGTCTCGCACGCTGGTTGCACTTCCTCCAGATGCCGGCGGAAAGATTCCTCCCGGTCGTCGATACAGGTCGCAATCTGAAAGGCTGGCCTACCAGAGCCCCAGGCAGGTTGAATCGCTTTGAGGCGTTCGGCGTGGGTGGCAAAGGCGTCCAGGGCTGCGTGGCGGTATCCACGCTCGTAGGCTTCGTGAAAGATCCGCCGGCGCTCCAACGAGGGAAAGGACTCCACTTCCTGGCTAAGTTTTTGCCACTCAAGCTCGGTCAAGCGGGCCAGTTCCAAAGGAGTCCAGCCTAACATCTGCGCCACCTGAAACAACAGAAAGGCGCTCCGCTCTACCGTCAAAGGCTTAGGATCATGAACGCGGTCGCCAGCCAATTGAAGAATACTCTGAACCGACGAATACTCTTCAAAGACTTGGGCACCCACATGACGAATAGCACACTTTTCCAGGATCAATTGAATGGCCAGCATACCGACCAGCGACCCGGTCGGAATGGAGTGCACCACCCAATCCACTCCCGACTCCAGCTGCCATATCATGCCAGCCCAGCCACGCAGTGAGAGCAGCGACTGCGTGATAAATTCTTCGCGATCACCCTCGGCGATCCCCAATTCCGAAAGCGAGGCTTCGATGGAACTAGCCGCCGAGACATTGCCGGCTCTCAACGTCGATAACTCATCGTGGAGTCCCCTCAGCCAACTTGCAGTGCCCGGAGTTGCATCGGAGAAAAGAGCCAGAAAAGACTCGAAGAATCCTTGATCGCGGTTCGGTAGTATCCAATCCGAATAGCCTTGGTCCACGTAGGCAGCGCAAAAGCGTATGAGCATGTCGTGAACATAACGATCGGTGTCTTCGCCTGTCGCATGTAACAACAGATCACGCGGACGTACAAATTGCCGCTGGCGTGCCTTGCCGCGGAATGCTCCCACGCCCCCAAGACAGACGCGCCATAACAAATGGAGAGAGAAGGACTCCCATTCCAAGTCCGACCACTTGTCGGGATTAGCGCGGAATTTGTTCAACAAGCTTTCGACGTTGCGGACTGGATGTGGATTCTGCTTGCAGTTACGCAGCCATTTCTTAGAAGCGGAGATGGTACGACCACGATTGATAGCTGTGGTAGTTTCGCGAAATCGTTCCAGCGTATCTGTTTCCGCAATAATCCACCGCAGCTCCGCGTCCGGCCCCACGTAGATTGCGTGCCGCAACATCGCAAAGCGAATGTCGAAACGCGTCCCAAGCTCGCTGATTGCGTTATTGCAACTTTCTCCCAAATCACGCACGATCACGCATTCGAGCTCGTCATCCGTAATGCGTCCCGCCGCGCAGAGCCGCCGATACTCAGGTTCGGACAGGTAGGGCTCGGCACCATAGCGGTCATGCCCGGCTCGGACGGCATCGTGAAAGGACTCCGTCTCGAACGCATGCAGCGTGTTATGATGAACGAAAACTTCGATCGGACCCTGGGACGGCAGAAAGTGCGCCGCCTGATGGATCCAGTGCAACACTTGCGAATCGGCGGTCTTGTCAGTTGTCGTAGCGTTCGATTCTTCACAAGTCTCCAAGACTGTCACTGTGCTCCCCTGAGCCGAAATAAAGGTGAGCCGGAAAGGAAATCAGCTCGAAAAAAAATACTGCCGCTACTGCATCGCCGAGGAAACGATCTGATAACTGCGGACGGTCCGATAGACGCTCGTTGCCATCTTGCAATTCGCGATTCTGCTTTTCGCGATAACGCTAGATACCACTGGATACCGCTAGCAATTTGTGTGCCGAGCAATTCGTGTGCCGTCAACCGAGAGTCCATCAGACGCGTTTGGCTTTTGATGGATGGGCTGATTTTGGGTGCATCAGTTGCATCGTGTGCGCTTGGCAGTCGAAGAATTTAGAGTAGAGAAACATGCAAGGCTGCAATAAATTGCAGGCTGAGTGCAGTTGGTTGCAGGCTGCGAAAAGGTGGCGGTAAGGTTGCGGGGTTTCAGGGGCTTGTCGATGCAGATCAAGGTAATTCTGTACGATGCGAAACGCAGGCCGATGGCCGTGCGCACGGTTGAAGTCGACCAGGATGACTGGCACGACAAATACCTGGGCTTGATCAGCTGGTGCAACAAACGCAAGGCCGCCTTGCGGAGCCCCGATCAACGCTGGTCGCTGGACGGGCGTCGCTTTCGGACTTTGGGACAATGTGAAGGCTGCGGTCGGCTGCAAAGCTCGCTCGGGTGGAGCATCGAGCGCTTTTGTTCTCAGGAATGCGCGGAAGACGCCGCGTCTTCAGCGGAGGACAAGACCTAAGCTGGGGCAATTCTTGTATCTTTATGCCTTCCATTTTCCTGCCCTTCCAGCTCTGCTCCTAAGCGAATCCGTCTGATTCAACTGGACAGGAAAATGTGGGGCAAAAAAATGTTCGCGCCCCCGTTCGCGAGCCTACGTAAAAGTGTGGCACCTATAGGAAGGCCGAAGTCAAGCCGTACCGAGAGCGGCGTTAGCCACTTTCGAGGTTTTTTCGGCAGGGCTAACGGTCTGGAGTAGTGTTAGTCGCGACTGTGCCTTGTTCGTGGGATTGATTGTCGATTTCGTGCAGCAGTACAGATTGCGAATGGCTCCGCAGTTTGTGGGCGTTCTTTTGTAAAGCGCCCATGCACCTATCTGGGACTACATCTGCGTGTGTCCATGCGGATATCGGAGCGTTGTTTAGTGATGAAGCGTTCATTCACGGGCAGGAACTCGATTGCTTTTGCAAAGGTTTCAGTGCCACACTAGGAACTACTCCATCGCTCGTTCGGCGGTTGTACGGTCCTGCGTCTTTCGGCAATCGTCAGTGAACCAAGCTGGCGTCGTAACTTTCACCTGATTTCCACAGCATGAGCATGGTGGTCGCTATCGAGCGGGCAACATTGCGGCGAGCCGTGGATGGATG
>JANSWS010000669.1 GCA_024743355.1 bacterium | reverse complement strand
CGCAGTTCAAATGCACGGAGTGTTATGCCGACGGACGAACACTCCGAAGCTTTGGGACATTCGCGAACGGCAGATTTCTCTGCTTCGCAGTAACGCCAGTAACTGCCTCGCAAGGCTGAGCAAGTTTTGCTGGAAAAGCCAGTCGTTATGAGAAAGCAAGTTGCTTGGGCAATTTATTGTTTTCTATGGTTTCCAATAAATCTTCCTCGTGCTCCTTACCAAAATGCCTCGGAGCAGGCTTCCGCAATTCAGACCGAAAGCCTTTCCCTTTGGACCATAGCATTCAATGCAGAGCTAGACAGGGCGAAACCGTAGACGCGGCCTCTCGACCGAGCAGCGCGCGATCGAAAATGTCGTGAGCCTTATGTGCCATTGTCCAAGCCACGCGCTATCCTCAAAGATTCTGCAAGTCGCTTTTCGTTGCGTCATTGGATCTGGCCATTCGGTTCGTGGGGTAGAAATCCTTTTCAAGCAGGGCAGCGCTATTCGTCAAGGAGACAACCCTTCCGCCAAAAGAGGTTAACCAGCAATGTACATCCTGTTATTTTTGATAGCCTGGCTTATGGTCTCCATCGTCTTGGGGCTTTTCGTCGGTAGGACGATTCGAATGATGGATCGTTAGAGCCTGCAAGGGCGAAGTTCAAGCGTTTCTTGGATCAATCAGTATATTTTCGTTCCCTTGATGTTTTAAAGTGTTTAGCGAAGCGTTTAATCACAAGTCGGTTTTGGTAACTGGGCATACTGGCTTCAAGGGCAGTTGGCTTTGTCAATGGCTGCTGGGGTTGGGGGCGGAAGTGCACGGTTTTGCGCTAAACCCGCAACCCCACGAGAAATTGTTCGAGCAACTTGCTCTCCAAGACCAACTGGCTGCGGATATTCGAGCGGACATCCGTGACCGCTGTCTCGTTCGACAAGCGTTCGAAGACGCCCAG
The DNA here is from genome assembly GCA_024743355.1 of bacterium. Classification (GTDB taxonomy): domain Bacteria; phylum Planctomycetota; class Planctomycetia; order Pirellulales; family Pirellulaceae; genus Aureliella. The sequence continues at coordinate 1,525 of JANSWS010000669.1, read as the reverse complement.
CCCGACTTCGTCTTTCATCTCGCAGCGCAACCATTGGTCCGATTATCCTTCGAGCAGCCCGTGGAAACCTTCCACACCAATGTCATGGGTACAGTGCATGTGTTAGATGAGATGCGGTACTTAGATAAGCAATGTACTTGCGTCATGGTGACGACGGACAAATGCTATGAAAACCGCGAATGGTTGCATGCCTATCGTGAGGAAGACCCCATGGGCGGTTACGATCCCTATAGCGCTTCCAAGGGCTGTGCGGAGCTGGCGATCGAGGCCTATCGCAGCTCGTTCTTCGCTCCGGGGGGGCTTCAGCGGATAGCCTCGGCCCGAGCTGGCAATGTGATCGGAGGCGGAGACTGGGCGAAAGATAGGATCATTCCGGATGTCTTTCGGGCTTTGTTCCAGGAGCAACCTGTAGCCGTTCGCAACAAGACCGCCACCCGTCCCTGGCAGCACGTATTGGAGCCCTTGTCGGGATACTTGTGGCTGGCCGCAAACTTGCATTCGACAGGAGAGCTGCGAGGCTACGAGGCTGAGACCTTCGCCTCGGCCTTTAATTTCGGACCCAACCTGACCAGCAACCGCACAGTTGCCCAGGTGGTGGAGCAAGTCCTCAAACATACCGACGGAAGTTGGCTGGATGCCTCCGATCCCGATGCGCCGCACGAAGCCTCGAAATTGAACTTGTCCATCGACAAAGCCTTTCACTTGCTCGGCTGGCAACCGACTTGGAACTTTGAGCAGACGATCGAGCACACGGTTCGCTGGTACACTGAGGTTCAACAGGGCGCCGATCCGATTGAGTTCACCTGTCAGCAGATTGAAGGCTACCAGCAAGCCGCAGCAGCCGCAGCACAGCCTTGGGCCTCCGCCTTTGCCGAACCTACAGTTGCCGGACGAGTTAGCGATTAGCGGTTAGCCTGCACTAGGAGAGCTAGGGACCAAGTGCAACAGTCGCGAACGCGACGGCAGTTGTGGCACGGGCTTGCCCGTGTGGTTTTTGGGCTTGCCTTCTTGTACGTACAGGGTCTTTTGGTCGAAAGCGAAGAGCTCGTTTGTAGCGTGGAATTGGTTTTCTTCGAGTAAAACAAGTGGATCTAGTAAGTGCAATCTGCGAACGAGCCCTTAACACTGGCAAGCCAGTGCCACACGCGTGGAATGTGACCTGGTGAGGGATTTGTAACCTACGCATTGAAGCATAGTCGCTAACGCGACGACATGAAATCAACAGCAGCGTTTCTCCTGTCATCGCCACCGCGACTTACGAACCTTGCTGTCCACGATCCCCTCGGACTCGCGTCCGAGGCTTGAACATCTCGTGCCTTCGGCACTGGATAAGTTTTACTCAATGGAAACAGATGACCAAAGACAAAATGGGAATGACTGAAACACGATTTCCCGCCACGGAATGTCCGGTGCCTGTTTCTCCCCGCGCTCGGATCCCAAGATTTCCTAACAACTGGCAACTAGCAACTAGCAACTAGCAACTAGCAACTAGCAACTAGCAACTAGCAACTAGCAACTAGCAACT
>JANSWS010000781.1 GCA_024743355.1 bacterium | reverse complement strand
GCGGTAAGCGAGCCAGGCACAAAGTTCGATCGACTATGAACGATTCAAAGATGACCTTCCAAGACCAGGGATTTTTCCGTTGTCCGAACTAAACCAAGACAAATCGTGGGCAGAAGGAGATGCATTCCTGCTGCGGTCCGCAGAGTTGCTACACCGTTACGGCACGCCGTCATTTCGACTGGAAGGAGTCATGGAAAAGGTGTCGGACAGCCTGGGACTGGCGGGCGTTTTTCTGTACACACCAACCGCGCTGGTCATCGGGATCCGAGACAGCTCGGGAGAACGCACCTATGTGCGCCGCGTCGATTCCGAAGATGTAGACATTAGCAAAATCTTGCAGTTGGATGGAGCCTTGGAGGAGCTTGAGGACGGTGCCATTGATATTGGCCAAGCCGCGGAAAGACTCGAGGCAATCGCCGACTCACCGCCGACGTATTCCAACGCCGTTTCTGCGATGGCCGCGTTCTTGGCATGCGCAAGTGTGGCCGCCATTTTTGGCGGAAGTCTTCTGGAGTTGGCGGTCGCTGGAGTGTTCGGCTGTGTGATCGCCTTGTTTTCTATGTATGCCGCTCGGTTTGCCCAACGGGGACTGATGGAACCCCTGCTAGGCTTCTCCGTGGCTGCCGCTGCCATGGGCCTGAGCTACCTGATTCCCGTCAACGACCGTTTGGTGACGCTGGCGGCACTCATTCTGCCGATACCCGGGCTCGCGCTGACGGTGGCTCTGACCGAATTGGCGGTCGGGCATCTTTCATCGGGTAGCGCTCGCTTGGCCGGAGCCATCATACGCTTATTTACCTTGGTGGTTGGTGTGGGCATCGCATGGAGGCTAGCTGTGGCGGTGGGCTATGTAGGAATGCCGGTCGCCGAGCCTTTGCCGAGTTGGAGCCTTTGGTTGGCTGTTTGTTTGGCTCCCATTGCTTTTGCGATCATTTTCAAAGCACCGTTGAGTCAATGGCCGGCCATTATTTTGGTCGTCGTACTCGCGTTTACTACCAGCTATTTTGTTGGAAGTTGGGCCGGCATCGAGATGGGTGCTTTTACCGGCGCTTTAGTAGTGGGATGCGGAAGCAATGCCTATGCCAGAATTCGCAATCGACCGGCCATGATTACCCAGACACCGGGATTGCTCATCTTGGTGCCCGGATCCGTGGGCTATAGCTCGTTGACAGCGCTGATTGAAGACGACACGATTCGCGGTATCGATTTAGCGTTTTCCATGTTGATGCTTGGCGTGTCGCTAGTAGGCGGTCTTCTGCTGGCCAACCAGTTGATTTCACCTAAACGGATTCTTTAGGAACCGCTAAGGCGAAGTGCCG
>JANSWS010000333.1 GCA_024743355.1 bacterium | reverse complement strand
GATTCCCGCGGCGAAATATAGCAGCGGTCTTGGGAAGAGTTCCAATTCGCTTACCGCCAACATGCAACATCCTACCATCAGCACATTCAAGGCCCGACAGGCACCCATCAGCGGTGGACCGAGCAATGAGTTCTTCAGCGGTGAATCGTAGGCCCGCACCGAGAGCGACAGCAAAACCGAAGCCACGAAGGCGGCACCCTGCCACAGCGGCTGACTGCTATGCAGCGATGTGACGGCCAGTATGAGAATAGGATTGATCAGCAGCAGCACGTTGGCCACATGTCCCGCCACCGCGGGTGAGATACGGCCTGAAGCAAGCGGTCGATGAGGCCGTTTTTCGCGGTCCTCTTCGATGTCGACCACATCGTTAAGGATCATGCCGGCCCAGTAAGCGGCTACGGACGCCAGGAGCGTAGGCAACATGGCAGTCCAAGGTTGCCAAGCCGTCCCTACAACGATAGCCGCCGCCAGGCAGTTGGAGAGCAAGGTGAACACGGTCGGCAGACGTACCAACTGCGCCCAATCGCCAACATCACCCCACTGCAAGCGATCGATCGTCGGATGATTTCTTCGTCGGCTCGGTTGCCCTTCGACTTCGGGCATCGGGTCAGTTGGCATCCTTGATTGCTTCCGCCAATTCCGGATCCACAGGCGTCAATACACCACGCCCTTCATCGATCCTCATTTGCACATCCAGTTCGATATCTTCGTTATCGATATCCCAGAATTTCTGGACCAAGTCCGCGTCGATAGGCTGGTACGAACGAAAAATGCGAAAGCCGATGCCGCGGGTGGGATCATCGGTGTACCACCATGGACTGAGGGGAATGTTGGGATCTTCTGCCTTCCAATCTTCGTCTTGAGAGCTCAGCCTGGCAGCCGAGCGCAGCTGTTCGGGATCATCCTGGAAGCTGCCGCCGCGGACAACCCGCTGGTCAAAAGAAACCGGCCATTGGATCGCATCCACGACGTTGAGCGGTGCCTTCTCGGCGAGAGCTTCGTAGCCCTCCTCAGTGTAGCCATCAATGACCCACTCCATGACATTCCCGTGCATGTCGTAAAGTCCAAAAGCGTTGGGTTTCTTCTGCCCCACTTCATGCGGTAGGTCGTCGGAATTATCGAAATACCAGGCATACTCATCGAGCTGTTCGGGATCATCGCCGAAGGAAAAGTCGCTTTGTGATCCGGCGCGACATGCATACTCCCACTCGGCTTCGGTTGGCAGTCGATACTGGCTGCCCGTCAGCTTGCTCAACCATTTGGTGTATTGCTTGGCCGCGTATTGCGTCATGGTGACTGCCGGCAGTTGCGGATCCTGACCGTATTCGAAGGTGTAAGTCGGATCGTATAATTCAGTCGGCGCCGTCACGGCATCCACACGGTTGCTATCGTCCACACGTCGCAAGCCTTGCCCCTGGAGATCCTTAAATATCTTGTACATGTTCATGTACAGCTGATATTGCTCCCAAGTGGTCTCGTACTTGGCTACCCACATCGGCCCCACCTCAATTTCGACTTGAGGTCCTTCGTCTTCGACGTGAGCGTCGGAATCTGGACTGCTCCCCAGCTTGAACTTACCTCCGGGAATCGGCACCATTTCAACCTGGACCTGACTACCCGGAATTGTCAGCGTGTAGGGAACGAGAAACCCGCCATCCACCTCGACATAGGGTTGCTGCTCCGGCTTTTCTGACTGAAATCCCGGTTGCGTGGAAGTAGCATCCCCCACCGCGCTGCGAACGCACAGCAAAAAGAGTGCAAATACCAAAAAGCTAAATGAGAAACGCATGGGACTCCCTCGAACCGTGAACCTGGCCTTCGCGTCGACATCGTCTAGAGCATTTTTAGTCATAACTTTGGCAGCGAAAGACGCCGATCGCTCCGCGATCGATGCGTTTTCAGGCTGAATTGCTACGATCGCGGAGCGATCGGCGACTATGTCAAAGACTAAGAAGCTCTAGTCGACGTGCAGCCACATTTTAGTCGCAAAGATGGCGTTGAACACTGCCCGGGATTCTGCGACTTCAGCTTGCGGCACTTCGACATCGGCCGTTCTGCAGGTCAATTGCCATCGAGACTCTAAAGAAAAGGGGCCCAACACGGGTCGCAAACCCGAAGCCGAAACTCCCTTGTGCAGCTTCGCACTCTTGGTTTCTACCCTCGTTTTCCCAATGTGTGTCTGCCCCGCCCTTGGTCCTGACCATGCTTTAGCCTGCCAAAAGAACCAAGGAGAGCCATAGCAACAGACAAGACCCGCAGGCAACGCTCAGCGACAGTCGGAATCGTTGCTGGATGGGGATGCGGGGAATAACGTCCCTGCGGATCACATGCTGCTCATCACTCCCCACCTCGTCGGAAACAAACTCGGGGACCCCCGGAGGACGGCTGAGTAGAACAAAGGCGATGAAGAACCAAATGGCCGAGAGCACACTGGCCAAGATCAGCGCGCGATGGCCCAAGTAATGATTGACTGCGGCCAGCATGGCTGCCAACAGCAGCAACAACCAGAAATCTGCGTATTTTTTCATGGACTGAGTATCCGCCCACGAGCCGCCGGGACTTCTATCGAGCCGAGCGCATGGGCAGCGAAAATTATGCTGAAACGAGTGGAAAAACGTTGGAGGAAAAACACCTCGGACACGGGTCAGACATCAAGAGCTTCAACCGCTCTGCGGGTGCTTCGCTCGCTTGGCGTCTACCCGCTTCCCCCATCCTGTTGACTTGCTTGGGACGCGGCTTAGATCGTGGGATCACGCCGGGCCAGTTTAACTCGCAGCTCAAGTGTTCGGTATGCGGCTGGCTGTGCGTCATTTGTTTGTGGGTTTGAGACCTCGTCTTCTGGTTGCTCCTCGGCCTGCGGCAATGGCCGTTGGACGTGCAGAACCACTTCGGAGCCAACCGGAGATTCCCCGATCATGCGAATCAGACCGGCGGAATCCGTGACGGGCCGACCTTCGAACTTAACGATCACATCGCCTATCTGGAGTCCCGCCCGGCGTCCTGGTGAAACCATACCTGGTGGAAAACTACGCACACGCACACCGTCTCGTCTGCTGCCATCCGGAAGATATTTTTCATCTTGAGTCAACTCATCTAGACCGACTCCCAGCCAACCACGAGGAACCTCACCTTCATTGATGAGCAATTCGGCCACGCGCGCCGCAACCTTGCTCGGAATAGAAAAGCTGACACCTTGAAAGGTCTCACCCAGGATGGCCGCGTTGACCCCCACAACTTGCCCCAGAGTATTAACCAGCGGACCACCACTGTTACCCGGGTTCAAGGCTACGTCGCTCTGCATTAAGTCACCATAGGGTGTGCCACCCTTGCGACGAACATCCTGCCCGTCGGCCGTCATCCGAAAATCGACTCGATGCTTACCACTTATGATGCCAAAGGTAACGGTTTGCTGCAGGCCAAACGGACTGCCCACGGCCCACACGGGCGTGCCCACGATGATCTCCTCGCTGTCTCCCCACTCAACAGGCATCAAGGTTTTCGCATTGACGTACAACACGGCCAGGTCCGTATGGCGATCGGATCCAATCACTTCCGCGGGCAGTTTCCGGCCGTCGCTGAGGGTTACTTCGATATCGGTACCACCATCCAATACGTGCTGATTAGTCAGAATGAATCCGTCTTCGCGAATCACGAAGCCGCTGCCCTGACCCTCAAATCCCATTTCATCAGGTAGCAGACCTTCGTGCAGCGCGGCGAGCGCGTCAGCAGGTCGACGCACATTGATGTGGACTACGCTGGGCCCCAAGCGTTGGCTGACCATGCGGGAGACATCCGCCAAGGAATCCAAAGACACGCTTTTCAGACGCTGACCGCTGACTTCGTACTCGGCCCTTAACTGTCCGCGATACCATCCATAGCGCACGCTTTCAACAAGAGGCGGAACCATCCACCGCGCCAGTAGAAGTATTGCCAGCACCATCACCAGACTGAAGAAAGTTGATGTGGCGAGATGCAGAGGCCGAACATCGTGCACAGACGTCTCGCTCGCTGGCACGCGTTTCAAATCAACTTGCGAATCCACGCAGGCTGGCAGTGATGCAGCAGCCGAAGCCGCGTCCTCCATCGACGCTGCCGACTCGGCCCCCAATTCAGAGAGAGCGGCGGGATCAGAAGGAGCGCCGGGATTGGAAGCAGCTACAGCGTCGGGAGCAGAAACGGGAGTCTCCGAGCCAAGATCTGCCCACAATTTGCGATCCGCCGATACGGAATTGCTTTCGTCACTCATCGCTTGAACATTAACTCCCGGTGGTAATCGCCATCCTGAGCCATCTGTCAGATCCCGTCAGCCCCTCTATTGTAGCCTTGCCTGCCAGCCGGATTCAAAGCGCTTTGGATATAGAGGGGAAATATTCGCCTGCGACAAGCGTTGCAGCAGGACACCTTTCACCCAACCCTTAAATGCCTCAAACTATCCGCTTGACCTATTCGCCAACCCACTGAGTCAAAACATGTCAGAATCCCTTAGAAACAGGCTGTTTGAGGAACTCGACGCGCTTGTCTTGATTGATCCTCATACCCATATCAACCCGTTGGATGCCGCTAGCAAATCACTGGCCGACATCCTGGGATACCATTATTACACGGAACTGGCGCATGCGGCCGGCATGCCGCGGGCGGCCATTGAAGACCCTAGCCTCAGCCCAAAGGAAAAAGTCGGCCGATTGGCTGAAGGCCTTGGACACATTGACAACACCGTGCAATTGAGCTGGTTGTTGGAGGCCGCCAAGGAACTCTTCGGCGTCGAACTCGAGCGGCTCGACGGCCAGAATTGGGAACAGCTATACGACGTGGCCCAAGCCAAATTTGACCAAGCCGACTGGGAGGAACAGGTCCTAAGGCTTTCTAAACTGGAGGCCGTGTTTCTTACGAATGACTTCGATGACGCGTTGGATGGATTTGATACTCACCGCTATGTTCCCTGCCTGCGGACTGATGACCTGGTATTCCATTTTGCCAAAGCGTCCGTCCGCGAGCGTCTTGCAAAATGCTCGCAATCTCAGCTCGGGAGCCTGACGGATCTCGAGCAAGCCCTGCGGCAACGCTTTGAGCATTTTACCAGCCGCGGCGCGCGAGCTTGCGCCATCAGCCTGCCGCCTGATTTTGCGCCCCAGAACGTTTCTCAATCAACCGCCGAGCATGCGTTGCAGGCAGTGCTTAAAGACGGAGAAGAAACCAGCCCGGAGCAGCGTCGCAACCTGGGATACTGGGTCTTTTGGAAATTGGCCGAATGCTGCGCCGAATTTGGATTGCCCTTTGACTTGATGATCGGTGTCAATCGCAGTGTCTACCCGGCCGGTGTTTACCAAGGCCAAGACTTGTACGACAGCCGTGTATCTCTCATCCAATATCGCGAGCTGTTCAACGCGTTTCCCAACGTAACCTTTCCAATATCTGTGCTGGCCAGCGTAACCAACCAAGAATTGGTGAGCTACGCCTGGATTTTCCCCAATGTCGTTTGCAACGGCCACTGGTGGTACAGCAACACCCCGAGCTTTATCGCTCGCGACTTGCAGGCTCGGATGGAAGCGGTACCACGCAACAAGATCGTGGGATATTACAGTGACATGTACAAGCTGGAATTCGCGCTTCCAAAATTCCGCATGTACAAACGCTGCCTGGCCAAGGTATTGTCCGAATACTTCGTGCTGGAAATGGGATGGAGCGAAACGCGGGCCATCGAATTGGGCAAGCAAATACTGCGGGGCAATGTGGAAACGATTTTCTATTGATGCCGTCCAACCCGCGGAGGCAGTTAAGCGATCCCCAGGCTTCTAGCTGCCCTTGAAATTGCCCTCGTCGTCAAAGCGGATGTAGGCGAACCAAAAGAAAGTGAAGATGCAGATTGGAAAGGTCACCAGAAACACAGGGCTCAAGAAGGATCCGGCGATGCCGAACACTACGAATAGCAGCCACAGCCACCATGTTTCCTTCATCAAAGCTCGAAAACGCCCCATTTAACCGCCGTCACCGCCTTTTCACTGAACAACTCCGGGCTAACAACGCAACAGCTTGGCCCGAGAGGCAACCTTAGCACAATCCGCCATGTTCGCCAGTCGTAGAATGGCATAATCTGACCCATCGCAGCACTTCTGGAATTACACCATGCCGCATCCCCGCACGTTCACCGCCATTCGAAGCCTGATGGCAAGTTCTTCGCTAGCGTTGTTGGCGGCCTTCAGCCCGCATTCGATGGGACAGGAAGCTCGTGTTCAAGTCTTGGGATTCGCGGGTGAGGAATTCTCGGAAGCCTCGCAGGAAGGAGCCGCCGCCCCCATAGCTGGCATCGCCATTGCAGCCGCGGATGGTGCTTTCTCGTTGGGAGGAATGCCGCTGGGAGCCGGTCCTGGCGGTATGGACCCCAACGACAGATCCCAGCTGTTCAACTTGCTATCCAACACTTCCGTGCGGGCCGAGTTGCAACTGACCGAAGAACAGATTGCGGGTGTCCGCCAGATCATCCAGGCCTCTCAGCAGCGGCTGTCCGAGCACGTTCGGGAGGCAATGGCGGCCCGTCGAAACTCGGGCGGCGGCGCCATCCGCCTCGAACTACAAGACATGATGCGAGACAATCGGGAGCAAGCCGAGGCGGCCATTGAAGAAATTCTGCTGCCCGAACAGCTGAACCGCGTCCGACAGCTCGCTTACCAGGTAGAAATCAGCCGCGAGGGGCTCGGGGAAGCTCTGGTTTCCGGGCGATTGGGAAATGAAATCGGAGTCCACGACGATCAAAAGCAGCATTTGCTCGACCGAGCCATCAAGATTGAGGCAGAAGCCCGTCAAGCCATTATCGCGATCCAAGCTCAGGCCCGAGACAAGCTGCTCTCCGAATTAACGCCGGAACAGCGGAAGGCCGCCGAGGATCTACTCGGCCCGTATTTTCAGTACGAAGAACCGAGTTTGGGACAGCAGCTGCATCAGGCTTTTAAGCAGCGTTCATCGGGAGACTCCCAGGATTCACCCGAGAAAGACCGTTAGGCCTGAATAAACCGTAGAAGAGCTTTCTATGCATGCTTGTGAAATGTTGCACAAGCGAGTTTCGAATTTTCTCAAGTTTTGTTGCGAACCACATGCGGTAACGGGTGTCTACCCTAGCGTTCACATTTCTCCTTGCGGCTCGGCTGTCCGTGTCTCGCGGTTGGTCAAAACTTGGTTTTGGACCCGGCGGCAGGGGCGAGGGCCGTAAAGTGGCCTGTGCACGACGATTTTAGGTTTCCATCGGCTAATCCTGATGGGAATCAACCATGCATTTCAAAACGAATGGACATGCATCTCATCCAGCACCGATGATTTGTAGAGTTTGTCGATTGATGACTTGTAAGGTAAGCTAGGAACACTCTGAGACTTAGCACCGAAGCGAAAACCGGAGAGAACCGCGGCTAACGCCAAAGCGGCTAATGGTTTTCGGTCAGGATCGAAATCTCAGAGTCCACAAATGGAACTCGTAGGTTCCGCCCGTATCCTCGGATAGATGTTGCCGATTCATTTCGGGCCCATATCTGCCGGATTCGGTTTTACTAACCATCTCTCTCAATTCACGCCTCAGGAAAAGCGTGAGGGAGGAATCCAATGCGTATTACCACAATTACCAGCACCATCACCTCCGTGGCTAACCGCGTGATTGATGTCGTAGCAGTGACTGGTAGCTTGCGCGCATTCCTCCATCACCCTCTTATGCGTGAACGATTGGGGCATTGGCGAGCGCTATTTCAGGCCTTGGATGCGTTTGCGGCGGGCTATCAAGCCAAACCGCTCACGAAACCAGGAACTGGCGGTCCAGGCGATCCGTGTTATTGCGGACGCCTCATAGCTGCTCCCGTTCTATGCACAGCCCCATCCAGGCTGATGTCAAACGGAATGACAAGCCACGGCTAACGTGGCAAGCCAATCCCGGCCCCTGGGCTGGGACAACTGAATTCCCGGCACACGGAAGCCGGAAAACACGGCCGCCGTAATACGCGGAAAAGCCCTTTCGATAGGTCTTCGTACGTGTGGACATGCTTCGCAAGCTTTGGCCTGCGGAACATCGCGCAGCTCCTGCGTTTGCACACGTCTCGAATTCCTGTGCGGACTGGCCGGCTGGGTTTCAGTTTTCCAAAGACGCTGTGAAATCCCATGCCAACTTGGGTGGCAGGCTTTCACAGTCTGAATCCCTGAGAGACGATCATGGTTACCGAAACGATTGAAGCAAGACTGAGTCAAGTTGCAAGCCTGGTGCTGGCCGCCAAGACTGGGGACCGTCAGGCACAAAGCGCACTTTACGAACGCTACCACGCATCGGCGATTGCCCTGGCCTACCGCAAGCTAGGCAACTGGGATGAGGCCGAGGAGCTGGTTCAGGATGTGTTCATCCATGCCTTTGAGCGCATTGAACAATTGCGAGTACCGGAAGCATTCGGTGGTTGGTTGCGTCAGATTGTGCGCCGCATGGCAATCAATCGCCTGAGTCGTCGTCGCGTGGCATTGACGATGGAAGGCGAGGCTCTCGAGTCGGTACACACCAGTCACCAAACTCCGCTGGATGGTGTCCTCGATATCGAGTGTCGCGAGCAAGTTCGGCATGGATTGAATCGGCTGGGTGACGTCGACCGACGGACCCTGGAAGCCTTTTATCTGGGTGGCCAGTCATTGATCGAGATGGCTGAGCACTTCGAGGCTCCGATTGGAACCATCAAGCGGCGATTGCACGTTGCCCGAAAGCGACTGGCCGCTGAAATGGAGAGCTTCCAAGCGGTTTAGTAAAGACGAACTCTGGTGTTAACCAGCCCCAGAGAATTCAGGACGCCGGCACACAACCCGTTTTCCGGCGTCCGCCTTTTTGCCGACCGTGTGCCTAAGAATTCCCAACTGGTAACGCAAGACAAGAATGCGCGGCACGGGCTCGCCCGTGTGACCACTAATTACCAGCTTGCTCGTCCTTGACGCCGGAAATTGTATCGAAGTTGAGAAGCCTGGCAGACTGTTGGATCCTTCGATTGCGTTCAGCAGGAAGCGACAAACATCAAGCTGGTAACGGAAGACAAATATGTGTGGCACCTATAGGAAGGCCGAAGTCAAGCCGTACTGAGAGCGGCGTTAGCCACTTTCGAGGTTTTTTCGGCAGGGCTAACGGTCTGGAGTAGTGTTAGTCGCGACTGTGCCTTGTTCGTGGTGTTGATCGTCGATTTC
>JANSWS010000243.1 GCA_024743355.1 bacterium | reverse complement strand
CAGCAGCATCAATACGGCAACCGAGATGAGACCCCGCTGAAACCAACGGTGAGCGTCGGTTGGTTCGGTAACACGATGATCCAACACGGCCCCAAAGATCGGAACTCCCAACAACCAATACCAGGCTCGCCGTGCCCGCGACATGGGACGCGCTTCGATCGGCAAACCTTGAAGATAGCGGTCCAAATCATCGGCCAAAGCGGCCGCAGATGCGTAGCGTCGATCGGGAGCTTTTTGCAAACACTTATCGATAATCGTCTCCAGATCCGGGGAGACTCTTACGTTCAAACTGCGTGCCATCGGTGCGGGGCGGTGAATCACGTGCATGATCGTTTGCACCACCGTGGGCGCCTTGAAGGGCGGTTGACCGGTTACCAAATTGAACAAAATTGCTCCCAGGGAATAGATATCCGTGGCTCTGTTTTGCTCACGCACATTTCCAGTTGCCTGCTCTGGCGACATGTAACTCGGGGTCCCCAAAGCCGCGCCCGTCGCCGTCAGACCACTTTCGACGCCAACGCTCTTTGCCAAACCGAAGTCTGTAATCCGAACATTGCCGTTGCGGTCTACCAAAATATTCGCAGGCTTCAAATCTCGATGCAGGATGCCGCGATCATGCGCGTACTGGATGGCTCTGGCTACGTCCCGAACATAACTTGCAGCACGACGTCCATCGATGGGCTCTTTTGCAGTAAGCTGCGACAGATCCGTTCCGTCAACATAATCCATCGAAAAGTACCGATGCCCATTCAACTCGCCGCACTGGTATACCGTCACGATATTGGGATGATCCAGCTTTGCAGCACTCCGGGCTTCGGCGTAAAACCGCTCGACTTCCTCGTCGCTCGCCAATGCTCCGGAACGGATCATCTTGATGGCTACAGGACGTTCCAGCTGCGATTGATGCCCGTAGTAGACGACGCCCATTCCGCCCCGTCCTAAGACGCGTTCCAGAATGTAATCTCCAAACTGACAGGGCAATGCTGGTTGAGCGGACTCCAATTGCTTGGTTTGGATTGGCTTTCCATTCAGGGTGTCCGCATCCAAGGGTTGCCGACGGGCGTCAAAGTGTGGAAGCGTATCCCCCATTTCGACGGTGCGATCCGCAGGCTGTTGCGAATTCGCCTCCACCGACCCCGCCAATTCTGCCACCTTGGGACCCGCCAAATCCTCAATCCAGTCTGCGGCCGACAGCAGCTCCGACAGTTGCTCGCGAAGCTCTGGATAGCGATTCAAAAAAGTCGCACGGTCAGGAATCACGCCAGAATCGCACTGCTGCAGATACTCTGCAAGTGCTTCGTCGATACGTAACTCTGAAGGGTTTTCTTCTGCTTGTGCCACAGTTTTGGATCCGAGCGATTCCTACACAGACCGGCAATCATTCTATCACATTCGGCTAGCAGCGAGAATTCTTGCCGATTCCAAGGGAGACCAGCGATTTTGCGGGTAGTGGACGAGGCAACATGTCCAAGCCCGGGCGTTGCCACATTCTGAATCGCCAAGTACTTGCAAGTTACCGCATGGGTCGCTCGGACAGAGAGTTCCGTCCCGATCCGCGGGCAGTGGACGAGGCAACGAGTCCAAGCCTTGCAATTTGTCGGGACTCGTCGCGTCGTTCACTACAGCCGATCCTAATTTTCAACTGAGATTGAGGACTAGGGCGACATTAGTCTCTTACTTTCGGATTTGAAGCACCGTTCCAGGGTGTCTCGGGCGGACCGAATTTGCGACAAGTTGGGCTCTTCGGAACCGCACCGGAAAGAGCCGTGAAACTGTCTACAGCCCGTTGCCTCCAGGAGCTTGGGCAAGCAATCTGCCGTAACTCCTCCGCCGGGCAGGATCTCGAGCTTCTGGCCTGCCATCTGATGCAGTCTGCGCAGCCGCTCACTCCCGTCCATCGCGCTTGCCGCCCCCCCAGAGGTCAGAATGCGACGCACACCGAGTTCGATTAACGCCGGCAGGGCCGCCGGTTGATCCGGAATGGCATCAAAAGCCCGATGCAGGACCACCTCCCGATCCTGACACACATCGACGACTTTTGCCAGAAAAGCGAGATCTAGCTGCCCGCTTGGCAATAGACTTCCAAAAACGATTCCCTGAACGCCAGTGTCAAGTAAAGCCTCACACTCACGCAAGATACAGGCCTGCTCCCTGGGGCTATACATGAAGTTGTAAGCGTGCGGACGAAGCATGGCTACGATGGGAACCGGACATTCCCTAACCAGCATTTGGCAAGCGGATGGCGATGGTGTTAAACCACCCAAGTCCAAAGCCTGGTTGTACTCAATGCGAGTCGCCCCCGCGCCGGCCGCGGCCAAAGCATGGTCCATCCGGTCGACACACACTTCCAGTTCAAATCCGTGAATCAACATGCAAACTGTTGGGGAGCTCTACAGTGAGGGATGGTCCGAAATCAACTCTTCCCAATTCTCCAATACCCACTCCTCATGCTCAGCTGAGCCGCGACAATTGACGGGTCGCCCGGATGAATAACTCTGAGCAAATGGGTACGTATAGTGATTGTCTCGCAGCAGCAGATTACTACGTGCGATCTTCTTGAATCCAATCTCGTTGCATTCCCAATCTTCCAGGTGGTAGGGTTCACTCTGTTCGTGATACATCAGAATCAGGCTGTTGTCTGAGCTGATCCCCCGGATGGCAGCATCCAAGATTGCAACGCGATCGATGATATCCGGATGCAGGAGAATTTCATGGATGAACAAGACTTCGTTTACGAAACTCTCGATTTGCAGCTCTTTGCGAAAGCTGCTGGAGTTGCCTCGACAAAGAGTCTCCAACACTTGCATCCACGTGCCCGACCTGGCATCACAGACTTCGGCGATGGAGAAGCCGCACTCTTCGGCATAGTACCAATCAATGCGTTCGGCCCAGATTCGGCCTACAAGAAACTCTTCTTCGAAGTCATGCATGTTGACTTCTTCGCTGCTACGACCACGGCTTTCAAACGATTCCGCATCGCTTTTCCGGTCGTTTGCATGGGAGCGCTGATCTTCGACCAAATCGGAGGCTTCCAGACTGAATTGAGCCGGAGCCAGCACGTCGACGAGAATCTGAATGACAAAGTCAGACTCGATCTGCCTGGAAACAGGCCAACGGGCATTGATGTTCAAATTCACCATGGTCACGCCGCTGATCGTAATCCTGTACGCCGCTCATGCGAACGCGGTGTTTCGCGTGTATCATACTGCCAAGCCGAATCTTGTCGAATCAGCTGGATAGCGGCTCGGCATCATGGTAGTCCGCAACATTTCCGATTCTAGTGCCCCACTGGCTCTACCCACAACTTTTGCATTTTTCTTCCGTTTCTGGCTAATTCAGCTAGCCTACTTTACCCCTTTAGACAGCAAGGAAACCCGCATGTTGAGACGCAAATTCGTCCGCTCTTCAGTCGCCTGCGGTTTGGCCGCCGCTTTAGCCAGGCCGCTGACAGCACTTGGCCCCGCATTGCAAGCGGCTAGCAAGAACGGCATTGGCCTGCAGCTATGGACAGTCCGCAATCAGATGGAGCAGGATAGGGAAGCGACCTTAAAAGCCATTGCTGCGGCTGGGTATGAGCAAGTGGAATTGTCGAGCATTCAGGGTAGCGACGAGATCGTCAAGCTCGCCAAGGATCTGGGCATGAATGTCCGCAGCTCATTCTTCAATTGGGAAAGTATTGCCAATCCAAGTGAGAACACGCCTGAAGTTGAGGAGCTCATCGACAAAGCACAAGAGTTTGGGCTGGAGTACATGGTCTTTGGTTACATTGGTAAGTCCGCGCGGGACACAGCCGACAAGATACGAAAGATCGCGGAAAACGCGAACGTAGCGGCGGAGAAAATCAGCCAGGCGGGCATGAAGATGAGCTACCACAATCATTCGTTCGAATTCGAAAAGCTCGATGATGGAAATACCGGCTTCGAGATTTTGAAGAATGAATTTGACCCCCAGCTCATCAACTTCGAGCTGGATGTATTTTGGGCTGCCATCGGTGGGCAGGATCCAGTGCAGATGATGCGTGACCTAGGTGGTCGTATAGGTCAGGTCCACCTGAAAGACCTTAAGGCCAATCAGGGGGTCATCTATGACGAAGGCAAAGTCCCCAAGGATGCCTTCCAAGAGATCGGAGATGGGGTCATCCAGATGAAGCAGATTATGGAAGTCGCCCTAGAGAATGGCGTGAAGCAATTCCATGTGGAACAAGATGAATCGCCAGATCCGGTGGCCAGTATTGGACAGAGTATCCAATACATGCGAAAGAACCTGTGGTAGCTACCCGGTTCCAACCCGATGAATCGTCGGCCCAGCAGCCGAGAAAGTCTACCCCCCGGTTCGACTTTCTCGGCTGCACTCTAGGCACCGTTTCCGCCACTCGAATTCGATTTGCTGTGCGGATCCAAACCGAACTCCATTTCTGCCGCGGCTGTGAGTGGCCTTAAACCAGACCTGCTCGTTCCTTGGGATCGCGAAGACCGTCAGCTAACTTCGCCAAAGCTTCGGTCTCGATCTGACGCACGCGCTCTCGCGTCAGACCCAGTTCGGTTCCGATTTCTTTCAGCGTATGCGGTTCGGAATCACCCAAGCCGAAACGCAAACGCAGAACCGTTGCTTCTCTCGCGTCCAAGTTTTCGAGCAGCTCCAAAACGGTGCTCAACACATCATGATCCAACAATTCCTCATCGGGTGCCTTTAGGCGATCATCCATCACCATCTCACCCAGTGACCAGCCCGCATCGGCCTGATCACTTTGCGGGGTGCTGTTGTAAATCTGGATGGCCTTTTTGATGATCGGCAGTTTCTTTCTGGGTAGTCCCAGAATACGCCCAACTTCCTCTTGAGTGGGAGAGCGTCCGAGTTCTTCCGACAATCTAGCGGACGCTCGCCGCCACTTGCTGAGCAACTCAACCATATAGGCTGGAATGCGAATGGTCTTCGCCGAGTTGATCAGCGCACGTTTTATCGATTGTTTGATCCAGTAGCTGGCATAAGTGCTGAATCTTGTTCCAACATCGGGATCAAATCCTTCAACCGCCCGCAGCAGCCCCAGGTTTCCTTCCTCGATCAAATCCTGCAAACCTAGTCCTTTGCCCACATAGCCTCGCGCAATATTGACCACCAGCCGCAGGTTGGCTCGCACCATGTGATCGCGAGCCATAGCGTCGCCCTCGGCGATTCTTCTGGCTAGCTCGCGTTCCTCTTGCGCTGAAAGCAATTTGGTCTCATTGATCTCCCGTAGGTATGTCTCCAAGGGAGATTGAGGTTGCACGTCGTCCTTCCTCCTGAACCGACGAATGGCGCGCAGCTCCTCCTGGCTTGCGTCGTTTGCTTCGATGTAAATATTTGAATCAGACATCAGTTCTCGTTTTCGCTGAGGGTTGAACGACGAGCTGCCAGCTGAAAGTCAACATCCAGACCCATTCGGTGCCGGAACGCGATTGCATAGCTGCGGAATACATCGATTCCTTAGTAGGCAGTCATCGCTTGCACGTAGCAACCACCACGGTTTAAGACACGCGTCAAAACACAACTCCGACAAAATCCAATTCGCGAAACGCACGCACCCGCGAGCGTTGCCCATTCGATTTTCGAAGTTCGTGTTGACTTGTGCCTCGGCTGACTTGCAATGTGCGTTGGCACCAATGGTACAAAGGGAGATTCGATCTCGACTTTCTTGCTAGTCGTTATCGACGTGAAGATGGTGAAAGTCGAACGATTGCAAAAGATGGATGATTGTTTGGATTGTGCCGACGCCAAGGAGCGTGACTCTCACAAGGTCTGCAACGCGCATAGCGTTATCCTATGCAGTCATTTCGCCGCTTTCTCGATGCACCCCAAATGGGATAGCCCTCCCCTCCGCTAACTTGCTATCTTTGGTTGGATTCTGAGGATAGTAACGTGTCGCGCTAATCCACGGGTAATGAGAACTCTACGCTTCGCGAGAGTAGCGGGAGGAATGTTGTCTGCATGCGATTGGGAATCCGATAAACCAGTACTGACATAGCCAGAATGGCTGTCGCAATACCGAATCGCGTATCGAATCCCAAATCCATGTTGTCGGCGAGAGCCGTAGCGCTACAAGCCACGTCCCAAGGAGGGTGACCTCATGAAGCAATTGAACCGTCGTCAAATTTTGTCCGCTGGGGCCTTCCTGGGAGGTTCATTTTTCGTCCATCAGGGGCTGTTCGCTCAGGAACCTCGTGACGGAAGCCTAACCGAACCGGTGGCAAGAACTGCAAAACGGGAGATCGGTCAGCCCCCCCAACTGGACAGCACGGGAGGACACCAGCTCGATCCCGCACTCAACTTAGCACGCGGCACTTTGCAGCACATCCGTTCAACCATCCACGACTATACCGCCATTATGGTCAAGCGTGAGAAGATTGACGGTGTGCTGGGCGATTACGAGTACATGGGCATCAAGGTCCGCAATCGCAAAGTTGAGAACGGACAGATTAAAGTCCCCTTCAGCGTATACATGACTTTCCTTGCACCCGCAGAAATCAAGGGCCGAGAAGTCATCTACGTCGAAAATCAAAATTCGGGCAACATTGTCGCACACGAGGGAGGAATCAAGGGCCGCTTTCTTCCGACCGTGACAATCGATCCCAAGGGAATGCTGGCCATGCGCAACCAGCGATATCCAATCACAGATTGTGGAATTGAAAATCTCGTCGTCAAACTCATTGAACGCGGAGAACGGGATCGAGCTCAGGGGCCTTGTTCCGTTGAATTCCAGCAGGGCGCGAAAGTCGACAAGCGAGAGTGCACGGTTCTGACCGTAAAGCATGAGCACTACAAGCCCATTTACGACTTCCATGTGGCCCAGATTTTCATCGACAATGAGCTTCAAGTCCCCGTTCGATACTGTGCCTACGAATGGCCCAAGACGCCGGGTGGGAATCCGGAATTGCTTGAAGAATACACCTATACGCGGATCAAGACGAATGTCGGCTTAACCGACCGTGATTTCGACAAGGATAACCCTAAGTATCGCTTTTAAACCTGGGCAATCGACTCCCAAACATCGAGCACTGAACGGCTGCGTCCCGAAACGCAGCCGTTTTTTTTGTGCTGAAACCGAAAATCCGCTTGCATGTGGTTTCAACAACAAGCAAATCTGCCAAAATCTGGACCCGTCGTTAGCCCTGGACAGCATCCGACCTGTCAGGTTCTTGCCTCACTGGAAGCGACATTGACCAGCATTTAGCCTTTCCAAATTTCCTCATTCAACGACAACATGCCACGCTACAATCCAGCCGAAATTGAGCCGAAATGGCAGCAGTTCTGGGAATCCAACCACACCTTCAAAACGCCGGAGCTGCCCGGAGCGGAAAAGTTGTATGTATTGGATATGTTTCCTTATCCGAGTGGAGCAGGACTGCATGTAGGACACCCCGAAGGATATACGGCTACCGACATCGTTTGCCGCTTCGAGAGAATGCGCGGCAAGACAGTTTTGCACCCGATGGGCTTCGACGCTTTCGGACTGCCGGCCGAAGAGCATGCCATCAAGACGAATACGCCCCCCCGCGTGTCAACGGAAAAGAATATTGCGGAGTTTACCCGCCAGCTAAAAATGCTCGGCTTCAGCTACGACTGGGACCGCGTGCTGGCTACCACGGACGTGGACTATTTCCGTTGGACTCAATGGATCTTCCTGGTGCTGTTCGATACCTGGTTTGATCCCGACCAACAGCGAGGAAGACCGATCGCCGAGCTACCCATTCCCACCGAGATCACGGCTCAGGGGGATGCGGCAGTCAATGCATATCGTGATCGTCGTCGTCTGGCCTACCAGGATGATGCTCTGGTCAATTGGTGCCCGGCACTCGGCACGGTTTTGGCCAATGAAGAAGTAATCGACGGCAAGAGTGAACGCGGTAGTCATCCAGTCCAACGCATTCCGCTGCGTCAATGGATGCTGCGGATCACGGCCTACGCGGAACGACTGATGCGTGATCTGGACGATCTGGATTGGTCGCCGGGAATCAAGAAACTGCAGACGGACTGGATCGGACGCAGCACGGGCGCCGAAGTCGACTTCTTCCTGGGCAGCCAAGCCGACTTTGCGAGCTGGAGCAAAAATCGCCAGGTAAGCGGATTTCCATCGCAACTGGGCGACGACTTCCTGCGAATCTACACGACCCGGCCCGATACGCTGTACGGCGCCACTTACATGGTCATCGCTCCGGAGCATAAGTTTGTTCCGCAGTTAACACAGGATTCTCAACGCTCGGAGGTTGAAGCTTATTGCCAGGCTGCCTCTTTCAAGAGTGATCGAGAACGCACGGAAGGTGAGGCCAAGAAGAAAACGGGGGTCTTCACTGGGTCCTATGCGATCAACCCGGTAAATGGAGAGCCCATACCAATCTGGATCGCCGACTACGTCCTAGCCAGTTATGGTACCGGGGCGATTATGGCGGTGCCGGCTCACGATGATCGCGATTTCGAATTCGCCCAACAGTTTGGACTGCCAATTGTGGCCGTCGTCGATCCCGGTGCATCTGCCGATTCGAGCCGCGATGCGATCCTGAACGGTGACGAGTGCTTTGTCGGAGCCGGGCAGGCTGTCAATTCAGGCAGCTACAATGGCATGGCGACGGCCGAGGTAAAACCGGCAATTACCGCGAAGCTGGCAACGGACGGTTTGGGGCAAGAAGCCGTCAATTACAAACTCCGCGACTGGCTGTTTAGCCGTCAACGATTCTGGGGCGAGCCTTTTCCAATCCTGCACGAGTTGGACGACCAGGGCAATCCAACCGGCGCGATTCGCGCGGTGGACGCCTCAGATCTGCCGGTAAATCTACCGCACCTTGACGACTACCAGCCGCATGGACGTCCTGAGCCGCCCCTCGGAAAGTCGCCCGACGAATGGCTGTACGTGGAGAAAGACGGCAAGAAGTACCGTCGTGAGACCAACACCATGCCACAGTGGGCCGGTTCCTGTTGGTATTACCTGCGGTTCATCGACCCGAAGAACGATCAGGCTCTCATCGATGCCGAGAAAGAACGAGCCTGGATGCCCGTCGACCTGTACGTGGGTGGTGCGGAACATGCCGTGTTACACCTGTTGTATTCCCGCTTTTGGCATAAGGTCTTGTACGATCGTGGTTTCGTTTCCACCAAAGAACCCTTTCAAAAGTTGGTCAACCAGGGAATGATTCTAGGTGAGGTTGAGTACACAGCCTACCGCTGCGGTGAAGCATGGGTCAGCCTGGTGGACATCACCCGCAATGAAAATGGGATACTGATCGAAAAGTCTTCTGGGAAAGCAGTCGAAAGCGTTGCTGTAGAGGAGTCTGAAGTTACCAAACAAGGTGATAACTTCGTTCTAGCTGACAACCCGAGTATTCGCGTTGACAGTCGCGCTCACAAGATGTCCAAGAGCCGCGGTAATGTGGTCAATCCAGATGAGATTGTTCGCGATTACGGCGCCGACGCCTTGCGACTGTACGAGATGTTCATGGGCCCCTTGGAAGCAACAAAGCCCTGGAGCATGTCCGGTGTGAGTGGCGTGCGCAACTTTCTGGATCGCGTGTGGCGAATGATAGTTGATTATCGCGCCGACGACATCCGGCTTGTGGATGCTGTCCAGGAATCGGAACCTACCAGCGAGCAGAATCAGGTTTTGCACCGTACCATTGCGGCAGTAACCCGAGACCTTGAGAACATGAGCT
Source organism: bacterium (assembly GCA_024743355.1). GTDB lineage: Bacteria > Planctomycetota > Planctomycetia > Pirellulales > Pirellulaceae > Aureliella. Next base: position 2,108 of record JANSWS010000243.1, on the reverse strand, counting down.
ACAACACCGCCATTGCGCGATTGATGGAGTTCGTTAACTTCTTTACGAAGCAAGAGGTTCGTCCACGAGTCGCCATGCGGCAGTTCGTGCTGCTGCTTTCTCCCATGGCGCCGCATTTGGCCGAAGAGCTATGGCAGCTACTCGGCCATCCGAACAGCCTGGCCTATGAACCTTGGCCCGTGTTCGATGAAGCCTTGACGAAGAGCAGTGAAATCGAAGTTCCCATCCAAGTCAACGGAAAGGTTCGTGGACGCATTACCGTCCCCGCTGACTGCTCCAAGGAACAGTTGCTGGAGATGGCAATGGCGGACGCTCGCTTGCAAGAACTGATCACTGGTAAGACGATCGTTAAAACCATCGTCGTACCAGGCCGCCTGGTAAATGTAGTCGTGAAGTTGCAGTAGGCTGTAACGCGAGCGGTAGATTTCGTAGCCACCGTCGCCAGACGGTGGAAAACGTCACCAGACGGAGGAATACGTCGCCAGACAGTGGGCGATGTCGACCACGCTCTAGCGAGCGTGGCTACGGATAAGAATTCATCTGCCGGTCGCCTAGGAAGAACGCAGTAAGAAGAGATGATGAGAATGGCTGGCAATTCGGGTGTAGAGTTAGAAACGAATCGTGACCATTGATTTCACTAACCCTTCCGCTTGCGGGAGGGTCGCGAGTAATGCGAGCGGGGAGGGCCGTTACCATGCCAACAGGACAGGCTAATTCGCTCCCTTCTGTCACAACCCCTTCATCGGTCCTTGTCCTCCTCTGCACCTACAATGAACTTGGAAATCTACCCAAACTGTTTGCCGAGATCGATCGGTACATGCCCGCTGCCAGTATTTTGGTGGTGGACGACAATTCTCCGGATGGGACCTGGCAATGGGTGCAACAACGCCAGACAGAAAGGCCCGCAACGCATTTGCTCAAGCGTTCCGGAAAACTGGGACTTGGAACCGCGTTGCGTGATGGAATTCAATGGTGTCTCGATCGCGACTTTGATTTCCTGGTGAATCTAGACGCTGATCTTAGCCATGACCCGGCCAGCATTCCTGCCCTGGTCAAGGCCTGCCAAGGAGAGCAGGTTGATGTCGCAGTTGGCACACGTTATCTGGAAGGCGGCAGTTCGCCCGGACTTGCTCCGCACCGAAAGCTGATCAGCCGCATGCTTAACAGCTACGCCAACCGAATGCTCAGGCTTCCCTTAACGGACTGCAGCGGATCCTTTCGATGCTACCGCGTGAGCAAGCTCAGAGAACTCAATCTTCACGACTTGCAATGTCCCGGATACGGATTCCTGGAAGAGATCCTGGTAGCGTTAAAGAAGCAAGGAGCCACTTTTACCGAAGTACCCATCACCTTTGATTGTCGATACGCCGGCAAGAGCAAACTCTCGTGGAAGGATGCCCTCGGCGCCCTGCAGGTCATTCATCGGCTGGCGTTCGGCAAAACAAAGAACTGAGACCCGTGCGTTGACCTGTCTGTCGCTAGATTTTTTCCTAAAGGCCGCATGCAAATGCCCTCCCGTGCCGAACGTACGACAACAATTAGCCTTGGGGAAGTATCTTCGGCCTGAAAGGCAACGCTGTGCAGCATTTTGGCTTTGGATTTACAAGCACGAAGCGCTAGCAAGTGTGTACTCTTTGGATTTACAAGCACGAAGCCTGAGCAAGTGTGTACTCGATGGCGACCGAAACTCGATCGCTCGCACAGCGTGCCTGTATTTTCGGGCCAGCCGTTCGACACAAATGCTTCACACTTCGCCCCGAAGGCGGCGCAACATATCAGCCCCGGGCAAGCGACTTCGGTTCCGCCGAAGACTGCGTCGCCCGGGGTTGAGTTGTTGCGCTGGCCCGCGGATGAACGATGGTGATGACCCGCACTTAGGTCGCTTATGAGTCCGCAACATCCCTGCACGGTTGGCCGCCACGAGGTGTAACGCTAACGGACGCCCATGGGTTGTCACGCCCTTTCAGGCAACGCTGTGCAGCATTTTCACGCGGCAGCTAATTGGCCAAGTTGCGCTAGTTTCTTGCGTTCGTCGGGTTTGAGCTTTCTGATTTTGGGTTCGCCTAATGGCTTCTTGTCAGGATTGTTGGGGCGATACCTAGCTTTCT
>JANSWS010000059.1 GCA_024743355.1 bacterium | reverse complement strand
TCGCAGCTTTCGCGGGAGCGAAAGGCGACTTTTCTTGATCGAACGATCCTAACCCTTCGGCGGACGCCTACAACCGCGGCAGCTCTCAAAACCTCTCCTCAACCCAATGCGAACCGCCGCCAACGCCGACTGGCTGATGGGGTTCGGAACAGGTTCACAGTGTCGCCGGGCGACTGCCCGGATTACTCTCAGCTCGCGGATTACTGCGGCACGAGTTCGTCGAAAGATTTCAAAATTTTTCTCTTGACGCCCTCGTAACATTATCAACGTACAGGAGAAATCCTGAAGCCAGCTTGAAAAAATCGGGTCACTTTTGATCGCGGATCTGCGATCGCCCATTTTGCTGACACTGCAAGGAGATTTGTAGATGAAGAAGTTGATTGCTAGTTTTGCGGTTGCTTTGGTTGCGGCGTTCGCTAACTTCAATGTCGCTACAGCCGGCTGCGGCACCTGTGACAAGACCATCGTCGAAGTTGCTGTTGGCAACGAAGACTTCAAGACCTTGGTTGCCGCTGTCAAGGCAGCTGGTTTGGTTGAGACACTCAGCGGTGACGGTCCTTTCACCGTTTTTGCTCCTACCGACGCTGCATTCGCGAAGCTGCCCGAAGGCACGCTGGAAACTCTGCTAAAGCCTGAAAACAAGGACAAGCTGATCGCGATTCTGAAGTACCACGTGGTACCAGGTAAGGTCATGGCCGAAAAGGTTGTGACAATGAAGGAAGCCAAGACCGTCGAAGGCTCTCCCATCGCGATCGCCGTTAAGGACGGCACTGTGATGATCAACAAGGCCAAGGTTGTTAAGGCCGACATTCCCACGCTGAACGGCGTGATCCACGTCATCGATAGCGTGATCCTGCCACCCGAAGGCGGCGAAGGCAAGAAGGCTGCCAGCAACTAAGCTGAACCTCGCGCAACAAGAATCGACAACGCCGCTTGATCTTCATCAAGCGGCGTTTTGCGTTGCCTCGGCAAATGAGAGATCTGCAATTTTTGTAACGAAGGGCGTATGATGAGACGGGATCTTTACAGTCGTATTGCGATCGCTTCGGCACTCGTTGCTATCCTGTCGCTAGCTTCCAAACCAGGATGGTCCGAAAGCCCACAAGCGGTCTCAAGAATTGCTTACGATCTGTTGTCGGCGGAGGTAAATGAGCCGATTGTTCATTCCATGCAGACGCGTTCGCTGCTAGATCCCTCGCTGCGAAGAACGACTTTATCCGGTCCGAACGGGTTTCTCTATCCAATTAGCATTGTTGAAGGCAATGCCTCGATTGGTAGCGATACACCAAGGGAATTTTGGAACCTGTACGACATCACCTACGGCGGCTCTAGCGATCCCTGTGATATTTCAATGAGAGATCGCATCTACCAGACTCCTGTAACGATGCGTTTGGGCGATGCCAAGTACTTCTTGTCGAAGGCTCAGTGGATCACCACAGGAGCTCCAGGCGAGTTGGAGCCCAAACTGGATTTTTACAAGGCCTACGAGGTAATTGACGCACCGAAGATCGAGCCTTCAAAGCTCAGCGTAGTTGCCGTCGACGGACAGACGGAACGTTTATTGCGGAAACCCGCATACATCTGTCTTCCCGTAGAGGAAAGCCATCACGAAGACCGCTACCCGATTCACTCTGCCGATCAGTGCATAGTTCTTTACCAAGCGAACGACATCAATGTGATACGCAAACTGTCTACCATTGACCAGTTCGGACTACACACAATGAATGCCACCGCTTCTCGGCTGATTGCTCTGCCCGGCAAGATCGAGGCGGTGGAGACTCGCTGATATTTCGTGCCTAGCGACGCGTTTACCAAACCGGGAACTGTCGTCTGCGGCCGCATTCCCGACACCATTCCTGTTGGAAACGTACACTCGCGTGATAGCAAGCATTCTTGGCATTGGATTTACGAGCAAGCGGCGCAAACGAGTTTGTACTCGATGGCGACTAAAACTCACTCGCACGTTTTGTTGTTCCGCTACTGCGTGAACAGCGGAGGTTGATCCTGCGAACGCTTGGTGAATCATACTCTCCACTCTGGGGAGAGTATGACGTCTCAGCGGCCGGAAAGGGGCGGAGAACCGAGTCAGCTATCCGTTGGAAGCGGGCAATTCTTGGGCGGCCTTTTTCAATTCCTCAATCGTATGGCGGGTACGATAGCCCTCTTTAAAGATCTTCTTTCGAATCGTCCCGCCTTGATCGATAAGCACGGTGCCGGGATGAGGCAAGCCGTTTTCGAAAATGAGATCGAAGGCCTCAATCGCCTGGCTACCTTCGTCGGAGAGAAGCGGGAAGGGGATTTTTTCGCTGTCGCTAAATTTCTTGAGCGTGTCTACCGAGTCGTAGCTAATCCCTACAATCTGGATTTTAGCCTCGGAGAGCTCGTCAAGACTATCACGCAGTTGAACCAACTGCCTTTTGCAAAACGGTCACCAATCCGCCGACCGGTAAAAGACGAGCGCTACCGGACCTTTGGATAACAAATCGGATAGCTTACGCTCAACTCCGTTTTGATCCTTGAGAGAAATGCTGGGGGCTTTCGCCCCTACGGCCAAGCCAGGCGAAAACTCTTCGCTATCCGTTTCCGTTTCCGTTTCCGTTACTTGGACATTGCTCGATGCCTCGCACTGCTGCACGGGACCGCTGGATGCATTGAGACAGCCAACGCTCGCTAACAATGCCGCTAGCAACGGCAAGCGTCGCTTCAACTTCACCATGCCAAGCCTCCCAAGATCCCTTGAACCGGTTCCGATTTTCGTAAACCGATTCCAATTTCCACGATCCGTCGCCACTTCCCAACAGACGTCTATAGCCCCCACCAGATGGGGCAGGCCCGTTGGATCACGAACACGCAGTCTAAGCGACAACAGGCTAACCCGGCAAGCATAGCGGACTCAATTGCCTCTGGCAGAAGTTGGGTAGACCTAGTTGCCGCGGCAGCGGTTAGCCATGAGTTTGAAGCCCGACACCAGGAAATAGCGATACCCGCACCGTTGCCAAGCCCGGCCAGATCTAGTGTTCAAGGCCGAAGCCATCCTAGTCCAAGAAAAAAGCCCGCAAAGCTGACATCCGTTGGACGTCGGCTTTGCGGGCTGTAGAGATTACCGGATGGGTGGATACCTCGCCCCAAGCATCACGGGTGATCTAGATGTTCATCTCGACAAGGCGGAGAGGACAGGATTCGAACCTGCGGACCGGTTTGACCCGGTCGCTTCATTAGCAATGAAGTGCTTTCGACCACTCAGCCACCTCTCCGGCTGAATACGGCTGACACCGCATTTCCAGTGCTCCAGGCTCCCGCCCGGTAGCTGAAATATATCTCATCAGCCCCGACATGTTAAGACAAGCCAGTGTCTCAGTTGGCCAATTTTTTCCACCCAGCCCTGAACGCGGGGGCAAACCCGATTTTGGACCGGCACGAAAATTGATCGCCAGTTTCGAATTCGGCGTGCACGAAATGAGACCATCCCTCCCAATGCCGCCCGAATAGGCGCCGCAGCAATCCTATCTCATTGACCTTGGTCGGCATCCGCGAATCAGCGAAGAGCTCTCGTGAGGTCCCTGTCAGACAGCCCCCAATCCCTCTCAGCTAAAAATGCCTATCATGTAATGGACGTCGTCTTTACCGATTCGGCGTCCAATCGCTGGGATGGTCGTCGTTCCACTTGCCGTCTGGTTGGTAGCGCACACGGTAGTTGGACCTGCACTTTCAACGGAAACTAGCATGCCCACAGTTCGACCTCGGAATCTTTTTTTGGCATGGCCTCTGCTGCTGATTGCAGCCTGGGGCGGGCTTGCGCTGCGAGTTGTTATCGCCCAAGAGCAATCCCCTTCCTTACAGACCAAACTCGTGGTGCGCACTTCCGACGGCGATGAATATCCAGCTGTCTTGCAAGCTTTCGCGGGCCGGCAGGCTCGCATTACGCGGGACGGGGTAGGCCAGGATGTGGACATCAGCGGACTTAGTTTCGTGCGTTTTCCAGAACACGACGTAACCGATGAGCAGCCTTCCACCGGGGATTACGAAGTTTTGCTCCGAGATGGCAGTCAATGTCGCGTGCGATTGATCACTTCGGATGGCGAGTCGTTTCGTTTAGAAGCGGAGACTTGGAAACTGCAGTTGGAGCCGAGTCACGTCGCGTCCATACGGTTTTCTGAGCTCACGGGTCAACAGCAGGCAGCTTGGCTCGGATATCGGGACTCGGCAGCCAACTCCGATCTTTTGGTAGTCAAGCAACCTACCGGAGCGCTAACCAAGATTGACGGTATTGTTATGAGTATCACGCCCGCAGCAATCAACTTTGAATTTGGAGGCACACAGTTGCCGGTACCCTACGAGCGTTTGGCGGGCGTACGTTTTTTCTCCAGTAGCAACACGCGGTCCGGCAACGCCGTGGGAATCGCTCAAGATGTGTATGGGAACCGCTGGATGTTCACGGAAATCGAGTCCGAAAATGCTTTCTCGACTCCCCCCGAAGCCGTTGGCAAGCCGGGGCTTGCTGCGGAGGTCGACTTGCAACTGGTATGCGGGGCAAGCTTGCGTTTGCCCATCCGAGATTTAGTCGCGATCGATTTTGGCAGCGGCTCCAAAAAGTCGCTTACCGAGCTCGAATTGGTTCGCAAGTCCGCGGAAGACGCCTTCGATTTCGGAAAGGCTGGCATCGATATATCGAGTCTGTTTGGAGTTCGCACTGTTTCTTCAGGGCAGCGCAGCTTCAATGAGAATCGACTGGAGTTCCTAGGTTCTGGCGATGCTGTCTACATGTTGCCACAGGAATTCACACGCTTTGTCGGAAGCGTGAAATTGGAGCCGCAAGGGAATCGTTTTACCGCCTGTACTGTTGAGATTTTTCTGGAACGTGATCTTCTCTGGTCGGAACAACTTTCAAGCCCCGGACAGTCGATGGGCTTTGACTTGCCCGTCAGCGGCGACAAACGCCTGCGTTTGGTGGTACGAGCGAATTCGTCCATTCCAACCGGAACGGTGGTAGTTTGGTCAGAACCGACGCTTTTGAAGTAGGCTTCATTTCAATGCATGTTGCGCAATTACATTACGACTCAAGCCATGGACGGGGCAGAGGTGGCTGGGTTTTAGCTCTGGCCCTGAGTCTCGCAGTCTGTTGGCAAGATGCTACGATCGGAAGTGAATTGCCGGACGTTTCTTCCAAGGTATTGCAGGCTCAGCAGGATCGCATGCGGGTTATGCGACAAGCCGCGGAGGCCACCATCTCCATCTTCGGGCTGGATGGCGGCGGCGGAGGTAGCGGTGTAATCATCACTCCCGACGGCTACGCGCTTACCAACTACCATGTCTCGAGCGCTTGTGGCGATCACATGCGTTGCGGACTGAGTGACGGCTCCATGGTGGACGCTGTTATTGTTGGCATAGACGCCACGGGCGATGTTTCTCTGATTCAATTGCTGGGGCGCGACGACTTCCCCACTGCGCCCTTGGCGGATAGTGCCAGCGTACAAGTTGGGCAATGGTGTTTCGCAGCCGGCAATCCTTTCATGCTGGCCTCCAACCGGCAACCATCGATCAGCTTGGGGATTGTCAGTGGCACCAACCGCTACCAATATCCGGACGGAACACTTCTGGAGTACGCGGATTGCATTCAGACGGATGCGGCAATCAATCCAGGGAACTCAGGAGGCCCTTTGTTCAATTTGGCCGGAGAGGTGATTGGCATCAACGGCCGCTGTTCGTTTGAGAAACGTGGACGTGTCAATGTTGGCGTCGGTTATGCCATCAGTGCCAATCAAATCAAGTACTTTCTTGGCGTCCTCCGCAGTGGCAGGCTTGTCGACCACGCCACGCTGGGGGCCACGGTTTCCACGGATTCCGCGGGGAAGATTGTCGTCAGCAATATTTTGAGCTCGAGCGATGCGTTTCGACGAGGCCTGCGTTACGGAGACGAAGTACTTAGCCTGGCCGATCGCGAAGTCTCATCAACCAACATGTTCAAAAATATCCTGGGAACGTTGCCTAAAAACTGGCGCGTGCCCATGACGGTCCGCCGTGATGGCGAGACACGTACGATGCTGGTGCGTCTTACCGGCGTCCACACCGAGAAGCAACTTATCGAATTGGTTTCACCCGAACGATCGACGCCGCCTGGTCCACGACGCTCCGATGACCCTACGGAAACAGAGAAAGGTCCTCAGCCCCAGCAGGAACTCAGTGAGCGATTGCGTGGGGAGCCAGATCTGATGCGGCTTGTACCTGACAAACAGCTCGTCCAGTCCAGACTGGAACGACGCCCTGGCTTTGCCAACTACTATTACAACCAGATGAACCAACAACGATTATGGCAGAGCCTCCAAGGCCAGGGCGACTTTGCCACCACCGCGGAAAACTGGGAGTTTCAAGGCAATCTGGCCGGAGAGAAAACGCCCTTTCTACTCCGCTTGGACGATCGTTCGGGAATCCTTCGCATCGGTTCGCGCGAATTGTCTGTGGACTTCCAGGAATCGGTTTCGGACGTCGTCGCAGCTCGCGATCAAAGGGGCTTGCTCGTCGCCTTGCGAGCAGCCCAACAACTCTTGAAGACCGGACCATTTCAGATTGGAGATTCGGTCTATCTGGGCACCGCCCCCGTTTACATGGGCAACTCGCAAATACTGGCCGAGCAACCGTTGATGGACGTTTTGCAAAGCCTATGGTACGACGCGACCGTTCGCTTCAGCTTTGACGCATCGGGACGCATTGCATTAGTAGAAGTATTCGGCGACCCCGAGAACGACCCTATCGAGCTTTACATGAACGATTACCAGGCGGTCGAATACGGCGAAGAAAAATTCTATGTTCCGACAAGATTGAGATTGCAGTATGGCACGCAAACCACGCTGCTGCTCGAGCGGCAGTCCGCCGTCTTGAAGCCGTCCGCCAATGCGGCCAGTTCGTCTGTCAGCGAGGAGAAGGCTGACTCATGATCTCACGAAGCTCAATAATTCTTCGCGGGCCGCTGCTCGTCTTTTTCTGTGTCATCGGAATCGGCAGTCTGTCGGGACAGGACATGCTCCTTGGCTCTCTGAATTCTGTCGCGTTGGAAGCGGAATTAAAAACGGTCAAGCTCTATGGGGCCGGAGGAATCGCGGGACTCGATAGCTACCAAAGCGGATTCTACATCTCCGACCAAGGACACATTCTGACAGTCTGGAGCACCGTGCTGGATGTGGACACGCTGATCGCGATTTCCAGCGATGGCACACGCAACGAAGCCAGCGTGGTGGGCATTGACCCCAATCTGGAAATTGCCATCCTGGCCACTGGCAAACGCCCCAGCGGTTTCTTCGACTGGGAACAGACCGTGGAAGCTCAGGCAGGGGAGCGGGTGCTGGCGTTCAGCAATTTATTCGGTATCGCGGCTGGTAGTGAACGTTCCAGTATTCAACAGGGGAACATCATGGCCATCACCGATCTGCAAGCCCGTCGCGGTTTTATTGAGTCGGTCTATCAAGGAAAGGTCTACGTTATTGACGCAATGACCAACAATCCAGGTGCCGCCGGGGGAGCTCTAACAAACGTCGATGGTCAATTGCTAGGCTTGCTGGGTAAGGAATTGCGTGACAATCGAGCTAACATTTGGCTTAACTATGCGATCCCCATGTCGGTGCTCCGCGTGTCGATTCGGCAGCTGTTGTCTGGCGAAACCATTACGCGGGCCGTTGATGAACGTACCCCGGCCGACCGGCCGTGTAGCCTCGCAGACTTGGGCATCACCTTGATTCCAGATGTTCTTTCCAAAACTCCCGCCTACATCGATCTGGTGCAACCCAACTCCAAAGCCGACCGTGCCGGCCTGCAGAGCGACGACCTGATCTTGTTCGTCAATACGACTCGAATCGTCTCGCAAGCTTCACTGATCGAGGAACTGAATTACATTGATCGGGCAGACAACTTGGTTTTGCTGGTCCAGCGTGGAAGAGAGTTGAAAGAATTCGATCTCTCCGGTCCATGATTCCATGGATGAACAGCCATGGTCCTTTGCCAATCTTGTCAGCCTATTGCTCAACCGGAAAGCTTGTCGATGGTCGCAATGCACTACCAGTCTAGTCCCTGGGCACTACAAATTTTCCTCGTCGCCGCAGGCTTGATTGGTGGCTTGGGCGTTTACTCGCTGCTGCCTCCGCCCGCAACGCTGCTCCATGCTCAGGAGCCTGGCTTGATCGAATTGGAGCAACAAGCTCTTCAAGCGGCCGCCAATCAAGCCGATGCCTTCATCGTGCAGATTGAAACCTTTGGCGGTCTGGAACGCGTGGGCGAGGAAATTATCGCCGAGGGCCCGACGACAGGAACGGTACTCACCGCCGATGGATGGATCATCTCGAGCCTGTATAGCTTTCGGCAGCAGCCGGACTCCATATTGGTCAATCTTCCCACGGGCCGCCGGGCACCAGCCCGGATTGTCTCTCGCGACTTCAGTCGAGAACTCGCCTTGTTAAAGGTCGACCTGCAGGAAAACGAATCGCTTGCAAGTGTTCCGGTTTACGACGCGGCCATGCAGGATGCGACAGAGTTGGTCGGCAGTTGGGTTGTGGCCATGGGCAAGACCTATAGCACGGAGATCGCCTCTCGATCCATTGGCATCATTAGTGCACAGGGGCGAGCCTATGACAGGGCTCTGCAGACGGATGCCAAGATTTCGCCGATCAACTATGGAGGTCCATTGATTGACGTCCAAGGTCGCGTACTCGGCATTCTCGCGCCCCTTTCGCCCAGCACTTTCTTTGAAGGAGACAGCTCGCAAATCTATGACTCTGGAATCGGCTTTGCCGTTCCCCTGGCCGACATCAGGCAACGTCTTTCTCGAATGCAGCAAGGCAATGATATTTACCCCGGTAAGCTTGGTTTGGTTGCGGAAGACCAAAATGAGCTAGCGGGCCCCGTGGTGGTTGCGGGTGCTGTGCCGGGCTCTCCAGCCGGTAAGGCAGGAGTTCGACCAGGCGATATCGTGGTCGAGGCGAATGGAAAGAAAGTACAACTTCTGGCAGACTTGCGACAGGCGATGGGCCCCGTGGATGCGGGCGAGTTTCTGGAGTTAACGGTTCTCCGCGGACCGGACAGAGTGGACATGCGTTGTGAGCTGACCCGCGAAATCCCCATCTATCAACGACGCTTTTTGGGGCTCAGACTGGCCGCAGCCAAAGACGCGGAAGGACTTGTGGTCACCGCAGTGGAAGCCAACTCACCTGCCAGCATGAGTGGCCTGCGAATGGAGCAGCGTATCGTTGCCTGCAATGGAAGAAAGATTCTTAGCGCCAAGGACTTGAGACGAGAAATTGCGGTGGCCGAATTAGACGCGCCCTTGCTGTTGGAAGTCATTAGCGACGACCAGAGCGAAATGATTCCGATTCGCGCAACGACTTGGCCCAATGAACTCGCACCCGAATTAGCCCAAGTTGACATGGTTAATCGCGGTGAAGCACAGCCCGGCAATCCCGCCGCGAAAGTTGTAGATCTTGCCTTGGGAGACATGCCCAACAAAGGATTCGCCATCGTCCCTTCGAACATAGCCAAACACGATGATCTTGGATTGCTCATCCTCTATCCACAGCCCGGTCCTTTGGATCGGGATCGCGCGTTAGAGCACTGGCAGAGCTTTGTCGGCAATCACGGGTGGATCATCGCGATCGTTAGTTCGTCAGATGACAAACAGTGGAAGCTCGACGAACTCGAGCTGGCGGAACGCGTCTTGGGACGCTTGCAAACGTCCTACGCGATCGATCCAGCGCGTATCGTCGTTGGTGGACTGGGAGTTGGCGGTCGTCTGGCATTGATCGCCGGAGGGATGATGCGAGAGAAAGTAGCCGGTGTTTTGACCGTCGGCACGCAACTGCCGGCTTTCCAAGTTCGCCAAAGCAATTTCCCGTTGCAATCCATCGATTATCTTTTGGTGGGTGAGGAGCAACCCTTGCAGGCTGCCATCGAAGCACTTCGCAAGGCTGGTTTTAGCGCGCTTGCCTTGCCAGCCGCCATTGCTCAACCTGAAAAATGGGATAGCCATCCCATGGATCAGATCGCACGTTGGCTGGAAGGCCTGGCACGGTATTGAACGCATTCGTTGCAAACAGACATGCCGTCTCCGCTAAGTTCCGCACAGATTGGTTGATTTGATGGGACCCCAAAGCTCTTGAACAAAGCGAAAAAGTCCGATTTTCAAAAACTGGCCATAGGCCTGCTGGCTCTGGGTTTTTTGATCGCCGGTGCTTTCGTGTCCGCGACGGACATGCTGGCAATGGGTAGTCAAGAGTTTGCCGCCGGCACCTTACTGAAAGTGGGCTTTGTGCTGGCATTATGCTGGATTGCCGCCCCACAATTGGAACGTTTAGGCTGGGAAAAGCTGCGTGGCAATCTGCTAGTTGTTTTGGCGATTGTCTTGGTTCTGCTCGTCATTCGGCCCCGAATCGGAGCCATTGCGGCAGCCGTCTTCATCGGCGGAGCCTTGCTGATGTCCTTGATCGGCTGGTTTCGCAATCTGTCCACACCCAGGAAGTAGCCTGCCGCAGCCCCTGCGATCTGGCTTTCGGAGGCGTCGGCCCGTGGACGATCTGCCCCTACGTCCCGCAAGGTTTACTTAGGTTTCCAAACAGGGCCTTTCGCGACAGGATGAAATGCTGTTTTTTCTGCTTACACCGGCAAAATTGGAAAAAACCCTACCACAGCAAACAGCCGTGTGCCGAATACTAAAGCCGGACAAACTTACCGTCCAACTGCGTTCAAAGGGGGGCAATCTTTGTCGCGCTTGGGCTTACGTCATCTCGTCAGCGAATTGCTGGCGGATGCTGTTAGATCGTACGTCCCAGGTAAGGTGACTGCCCTCAGCTGATCGCGGTCTTGAACTGACTTGCTATCCGTTTGGTTGGTCTATCTGCAGAGCACAAGCGACTGTTGGCAGCCCCAAATGGGACACCACGATCTCCCGCACCCTTTCGTCTACCGCAGACGGAAAGGCGGATTGTGGACACTCGACAGTGATTCGTAGGAGGGTTTCCAATGCGACGTTTTTTATTTGGCGTGGTAATCGCTTCGGTGGCCACCGCGATGCCTGGATGGGCGTTCGGCGGCGATCGTGAAATTGCCAAGGCCGTCATGGCCGAGCTTCAGCAGCATAAGGCTGCCGGCAGTCTTAAGGGTTTCGACCTGGACATGCAAGTCGAGGATGGAATCGTATATCTGGATGGTCGTGTATCATCCCGAGCTCAGCGAGATCTGGTGGCTCAAGCAGCAGCGAACGCTGTGGGTGCCGGTAATTTCGTCAACAACATTCAGGTGGTCGAGCAGAAAGAGGGTAAGCCCTCGGTGTCTCGAAAGGCATTGCCGAAGACCGTCACCGTTGCTAAGCCGCTGACCAAAGAGGTGCCTTCCGCCGACGTGAAAGTAGCTCCGGCGGCAGCCAACCAAGCTGTACCAAACTCCAGCGAGGTGAAGACCAGGGCCACCGGCGATCGGCCGGTTGATATCAAGGCCGTCCAGCCTGCCGGCGGACAGGGCCCGGCGAAACCGCTCATGGCGGATGCCGATGTGACCGACGAGGTAATATCTCGCTTGCAAGAGCTCAAGGCTTCCGGCAAGCTGCGAGGATTCGAGCTGGACGTCAGCACCGTAAATGGTGACCTTTGGCTCAAGGGGCAAGTAGCCAGCCCGGACCAAAAGTCGATGGTCTTGGATGCAGCCCGACGTGTTCTCGGTGTCAAACGCGTTGTCGACGATATGCAAATCGTACCTGCCGCTGTTCGCACCGCTTCAACTGGCGGTTCGGAGCCGAGCATGGCACAACCTTCGCCGGTACCTCAAGCATATGCCGCGGCCGCTCCCATGATGGATCCCGTTCCTCAAGGATCCAGCATGCCGACCGGTCAATATCAAAGCATGCCGCAATCGTTTGGACCGGCCATGACCACCGGAGCACCCGTACCCGCTCCGGCGGCAGCGATGCCTGCGACTCCGGTACCTATGCAAGGCGGAATGGCTTACGGTGCAGGGGCTCCTCGCTACGATCAGCCCAACCTGCCGTCCTATGCCTGGCCTAGCTACGCGGCTTACCCGAACTATGCGGCGGTCACTTACCCACGTCAATACAGCCCTTCGGCTTGGCCCTACATCGGACCTTTCTACCCATACCCACAAGTTCCTTTGGGATGGCGACAGGTTTCCTTGGAATGGGATGACGGCCTGTGGTACTTGGACTTTACCAGTAAGGCTCACTAAGCGGAGCCGCTGTCCGCAGGAATGCGAACGACATCTCGTGGTTTAACCCTCCACGCTTGTTTTGTCAGCCAACTCGAGTCGCCTCGTGCGACTCGAGTTTTTTTCGTTTTGCCAGGCAGCACGCCAACCACCTTTTGGTCCCGTATTTACGCTCGCCAGAGCGAGAATCGATCCACCGTCTGGTGACGGTAGCTACGCTCGCCAAAGCCATGATCGATCCACCGTCTGGCGACGGTAGCTACGCTCGCCAGTGCGTGGATTTTGTCCCGTAGCTACGCTCGCCAGAGCGTGGAGGCGATACGCGCCAGGCCGTGGAAGCGCAAAGCTGCCTGCTAATCAGCAGTCCACCGTCCGGCGACGGTAGCTACGCTCGCCAGAGCCATGATCGATCCACCGTCTGGTGACGGTAGCTACGCCCGCCAAGCGTGGATTTTGTGACGGTAGCTACGCTCGCCAGAGCGTGGAATTGGTCCCGTAGCTACGCTCGCCAGAGCGTGGAATTGATACGCTCGCCAGAGCGTGGAAGTTACGCCCGTGAGCGCTTGCCCAATGCTGTCATTGGCGAGGCCTGCATCGCGAGTATCGGTTTTCCGGACTTAAAACGCGAAAAACCCGCAAGTTCTGCCCACCTTAACAACGATAAATGCCTGTAGATCAGAGGCAATCGCTCTACTTCTCTTCGTACTTGGGTCCTCCTAAGGGAACGAATGGGAGTGCATTTCAAGGGAAAAGCCGGGTGGGCAACAGAGCCGACTTTGTCTCAAAGAATTCAATCGATACGAGGGATCGTTCGATGTCACGTACATGCAACAAGATCATATTAGGCCTGATGCTCTCTGCAGGGATGCTAACTGCTCCCGGGTGCGTCGGTATTACCAATGGCGTCAACCTTGGCCCTTTGGCGATTCCCATTCCCGTGAGTCCTTACTTCCAGGACCAGGAAGAGCTGGAGTTTCATAACCATGAGCGTTACGAGCGTGTACCGATCATCGGACCAATCACTGCCGGTGGACCAGCTGTTGCTTTGGATCCACCCAGCGATGACGAAGTCATGCAGGCCCTAGAACGCGCTCGACCTGTTCGAGGCGGCATTCCCCTGCTTTGGGAAAAGCAACGTAACAACGTTCAAATCGTCAAGTGTAAGATCGCGGACTATGTCGATCCGCCCCGATTCATTCCCCTGATCGGTATGGCCCAGTTGCACCACGCTCACTACAAGTGCACCGTTTACTTCTCCGAGAGAACGATCAACGGATGGCCCGTACCTTACACGCTGAATGATGAAGAGGTAGTGGAAGTCGTCTACATCGACCATAACCACTTCCACATGTGTGGAGATCCAGAAATCGCTTGCGAGTTCTAGACTTCCGTAGCCGTTCACGCTCCGCGTGACGAAGCCGGACAGTCCGCTGTTCAGTTCTTTGGTTTTCGTCGCAGGTTTAATTCCACAAAGTCCAACTGTGTTTGTCCGATCCGATGCGTTTCGCAGCGGAAATTGCGGATCGGGCCTCATCACGCGGAGCAATGCTGGCGACTAACCCGTGAACGGTTACAGATTTCCCAACACGGAAAAGCAGATCACCGTCACCTGATTGATGCCACACCCGGCACTTCAGTGAGCAGCCGCAGGGTTTTTCAAAACCCTGCGGTTTTTTTGTTGCCTGCCATCCAGCTTTCGATTCCACTGAACTCGATTCCCGGGCAAACGTCGAACGCTTGCTTCCTAGGAAGATGCGAATACATCCCCCGTTCGGCAGATGGAGGAGCTTTCTTAATGGCAGTCGCGGTTGTAACTGGTTCGTCTTCCGGCATCGGTCAAGCCACAGCAGTGGAGTTGGCCAGGCTGGGTTATTCCGTGGTTCTGCACGCCCGTTCCAACGTGAACGGCCTACAAGCAACCAACCAGATGATCGCGAAACTCCGCATCCCATCGACCAGCGAGTTCCAATCTGCGACACAAGAGACGGCCGAATCGACCGTTTCGACGCTAAGTATCACGGCCGACATTTCCAGTGCCGAAGGCTGCCGGGAATTGGTTGCGAAAGCTTTCGGCTGGCAAGGCCGAGTCGACGTGTGGGTCAACAACGCGGGCGCCGATGTGCTGACTTCAGAACTGCGAACTGCAGATTTCGAAGACAAACTGCAGCGACTATGGGACGTCGATGTCCGCGGAACCATCCGCATCGCACGCTCGGTCAGTCAGCGCATGCTCGAGCAGCCCCAACTCGGTGGCGGCAAACCCTGCATCATCAATATCGGATGGGATCAGGCGACCAAGGGCATGGAAGGAGATGCAGGCCAGTTGTTCTGTACTACCAAAGCCGCCGTGGAAGCCTTCACGCGAGCCTTGGCACTCTCGGTCGGGCCCCATATCCGCGTCAACGCGGTGGCTCCCGGCTGGATTCGGACGAGTTGGGGAGAAACGTCCGATTCCTATTGGGATCAGAGGGCCCGCAATGAATCGCTGCTAGGCCGCTGGGGTACCCCGGAAGACGTCGCCCGCACCATTGCTTGGCTCGCAAGGCAGGATGCCGAATTCGTTAACGGGCAAACCATAGCCGTTAACGGGGGATTCCGTTGTCCTACCCCCCCGTCAGACGAACGGAAAAGCACACATAATGCACAAAAAAGCGATCCTGCGCGTTGACTGGCGCGACATCAACACTTTATAGTGAGCATAGAGGCGATCTCAAGCGCCTTAACTCGTTTTGCGCGTTTTCCTGATCCAGCTGCGGCTGGCATTTTTTGTATTTTGGTCTCTGGAGGACTCTATGAAGAGGGTAGTGTCGAAAAGACAAGCGTTCACCCTGGTGGAACTGCTTGTCGTGATTGCCATCATCGGCATTCTGGTGGGCTTGTTGTTGCCTGCGGTGCAAGCGGCTCGAGAAGCCGCTCGCCGTATGCAGTGCAGCAATAATCTGAAGCAAATTGCTCTCGCGGCTTTGAACTACGAATCTGCGAACAAGCGATTTCCTTCCCGGCAACAAGGCCGGGGCGGCATCGCCGGAACTCCTGGCGGCCCTAGCGGCGACCGCATGCGTTTGAGTGGTTTCGCCACGATGCTTCCCTACATCGAGCAAACCGCGTTGTACAATAACATTCAAAGCAACCCCAACACCAACCCGTGGAGCGGCTGGTATCGGGACAACGGCGGACAGCTATCCTTCCTGCAATGCCCCAGTGATCCAGGAGCCGGACAAGGCGCCGACCCCAACGGCCGCGCGGCACGCGGAACGCACAGCTATGCGATGTGCGCCGGTGACGAATACGCGCGATCTGCTTGGTGGGAAGACAGTGAGCGAAGCAACTTCAACATTTCGGTCAACAGGCCAAAGATTGTGTCCCGCGGTATTTTCGGCCGTCACAACTATGCCAAGATCGGTTCGATCTCCGACGGTCTGAGTAACACGCTGGCCTTCTCCGAGCGACGCGTACCGACCTCAACGGTCGGTAAAGGCATGGTCTACTGGACCGCTGGTGCGGTTGACCAGTACATCCCTCTGACCTGTCGAACCGAGTGGGGCGGAGCACAGTACTACGACGTATCGAAGCGTTTCAATGCCGACACGCAATCTGGCTATCGCTGGGCGGACGGTGCGGCGTTCTTCCACGCCTTTACCACCATTCTGCCTCCTAACACGGCCGTCTGTCTGCTTGGTATCTCGGATCGCTGGCAAGCAACCGGGGGTCACTATGGACCTGGTATTTGGACGCCCTCCAGTGAACACACCGGTGGCGTTCAAGTAGCCAATGCCGATGGTAGCGTGCACTTCATCAGCGACGGTATTGACACCGGTAATCTGGGCATCGTAGCCCCTGCCCATACGAATAATAGTCCTAGCCCATTCGGTGTTTGGGGACAGTTGGGTACCAAGAGCGGTGGCGAAGTTCAGACCTACGACTTCAACTAGTCAATCTGCTGCCAATCGTTAGAATCCACGGGGCTGAGGACCAATGTTCTCAGCCCCTTTTCAATTAGACCTAGCACCACCGGATGCGTGGTACAACAATGTTGCCGGCACAACCATTTCGCAACACAGAAATTTTATGGGGAGAAATATGAACAGAGTCGCGCTGCCATTTCTATTGAGTGCGTTGGCCACGAGTTTCCTGACAGGATGTGGGGAAACCGACAAAGGACCACGCACAGTAGCCGCTGAAGGCGTCGTCACACTGGATGGAACGCCCATCGAAGGGGCATCGGTCGTCTTTATTGATGACGGAGGACAATACCCCGCGCGTGGCCGCTCCGACGCAGATGGCAAATTCAGTCTCAGCGCCTTTGAGTATAAATCGGGCGCCGTCCCGGGCAGCTACAAAGCCATCGTTACACGTACCGTAGTTGAAACCGCAGGGGAGAACGGTCCACCAGCGGGGAGCGAAGAAGCGGAACACGCTGGCGAGGCTGCCGGGCAACGCGTCTACAACGACTTGCCCCCGAAGTATTCCCAGCCCGGACTTCTGTCCTTCACCGTACCCGAGGACGGTGTGACCGATCTGAAAATCGAGTTGACATCGAAGTAGTAACTCGTATCAACTGAGCGCCTGCACTGGGCTTGTCAGCCCAGTGTAAGGCAAGATTCGCGGCCATGAAGATGCCCGTGCTTATACCCAACTTAGCAAGAAGCAAAAGGCTTAGTATCGTTTTGATACTAAGCCTTTTTGTTGGCCTTAGCTTGTGGGTCACCTGGCCGATCTCTCGAAGCTTTCGAGCAGCCATACCGACAGGCGACTCTCCCACCGCAACCGTGCCCATGCTCAACGCCTGGTCGATGTGGTGGAATGCGGATCGCCTGACCAACGGCTTTGCCCATTATTGGAATGCCCCGATATTTGCTCCGCAAACCGGAGCCTTTGCCTTCTCGGAACCCCAACCCGTCACCGTTGTCGTAGCGCCTCTGCTGTGGCTATTCTCGCTCCCCACGGCATACAACACCTACCTCTGCCTGGCCATCGCCCTCAACGGACTGCTCAGCTACGCAATTCTGCGGCAATGCACGGTCGATCGGTTTGGCGCAACTTGCGGCGGAGTTGCCATGTCCCTACACCCGCTGGGTTTGGACAACCTGGAAGCCATTCAGTTACTGCCGCTGTGGGGCATTCTGGGCATAGTGTGGATGATCCTGCGGCTTTCGATGCGACCGCGTTGGAGTTCCGTCTTTGGGATTTCCGTCGCCTTTCTGGCGGCTGCCGCCACTTGCCTACACCACACGCTGTTCTTCGTCCTTCTGCTGCCCTTCTGTTTGGCTTCAGTACTCCCGCTAACACCAGCAGCGCTGCGCTTATGGCTGCGTTCAAAAGCAGCAACAAGCACTTCGCAATCTCAGGAAACAAACGGCATCAACGCCAAGCCTCTGATTAGCGGCCTGGCAATGACGCAAATCCTGTGCGGTCTGACTCTGGGAGTCTGCCTATCCCTGCCGCTCATTCTGCCCATGCAAAAGATTCACGCCCGATACGATTTGCAGCGCGATTCACAGACCGTGCGTCTGCTGTCTGCCAGCCTCGATCAATGGCTCGCGGCGCCGGGTTTCCTGAGCACGCATTCCGCTACGGAATCATCCAGCACACCTCTGCTACCGGGTCTGCTACGTTCGGGGTTAGCCCTGTTGAGTCTGCTGTTTTTCAATTCACGCAATCAATTTGCAATCCGCTTGTTATTCACCATGGCCGTCACCGGCCTGCTGTTTTCCTTCGGCCTTAATCTCAACATCTTTGGCTGGCATGCTTGGGAAACGCTTTGCGAATGGTTCCCTCCTTTTGCTCGTGTTCGCAGCCCCTATCGCTTTGCCTATTTCACGCAGCTGGCGATTCTTCTTCTGGCGAGCTTATCGGCCAGTGAAATACGAACCAGGCTTTTGGGACTGCTTGACGATCGCCAATCGAAGCCTGAGATTTCCCGGTCGGCAAGACCAACCACACGCAACGCCTGGAGAGCATTCGCTTGGGTAGCAAGCTACGGGCTGATGGTCAGCCTGGCCATCGAGGTTCTTCCTGAGCGTTCCTACAGCGTTCGTCCTCCGGGCATCCAGCATAGGAGCGACTGGACTGAGTTCATTCGCCAACACGCATCCGAAGATGACATACTGCTCTGTCTGCCTGTTTCCGCGACGATGGCGGAGGCGGATCTGGAAACCGACGCCAGATGGATGATGTTCGCCACCGCTCACCATCGGCCCATCATGAATGGCTACTCTGGATATTTTCCGAAAGCCTGGGTAGCCCTATGGGATCAACTTCGACAGCAGCCGTTGGGGCTGCCACAGCTTGCCCAACTGCGGGCCTTGGGAACTCGCTGGATCGTGGTGGAGAAAGCCAAGTACACCGACGATCTATCCAGACTGGGATCTGAGCTTCGATCGGTTTACGATGATAGCTTTTTTCAGATTTACGAATTGCAGCCCCTTTCACCTTGAGCTGCCCCTGCTGGCCGCTCCTTGAGCTATGTTGGCTGCCTCAGCTGTTCGCGCCTAGATTGCGCGGCGTGAAGCTGCGGCACCAGCTTGCAGAGTGAGCAACGATCCTCGATCGCCTTCACCTGCATGGTCTTGACCCCTGCGGCACATTTTCCTAACGCATTGCTATAGTTCTTCACAGCTTGGAACCGCGTTGGAACGGACACGTAATTCCGGCTCGCTGAAAGCTAGCGTTTATATGCAATGGCGAGAATTCCAGTCGTACTTCGCCTGTTGAACTCCAAGATCGGCTGACCTCCGCACGCTGTCATGATGCGTTTGATAGAAACCAGCCCTATCGAGGAACGTGCCGCTGAATCCAGCGGGCTTGCGCTAGGGGTCCGTCCTGAAACATGTAGCTATCGTAGGCAGGGAGTTGGCCGGGCTGCATGGAGTGCGGTAAAGCATTTTGGCATTGGATTTACAAGCACGCGGCGCAAGCGAGTGTGTATTCGAAGGCGACCAGAACTCACTCACTCGCGCGTAGTGCCAGTATTTTCGGGCGAGCCGCTCGAACAAAGTGCCTCACAGCGTTGGGCTACCTGCCGTGGAGCCATCCTGGCTACCTGCCTGCTTCTACTGGCACTTGGCTGCCGCACCAAGGTCCCGATTCACGTATGGGCTCCGGGGGAAGTAGCCGCGCCTCGAGACGCCATGGTGGCCTTGGCTCCCGTGGCGGGCAATGCGGAAATTGCCCGCAAAATCGAGCAGGAGCTGTTGCTCCAGCGGCCCGCAGCCAAAGCCGATATCGCACTTTTCACGGCCGAGCAACTCGCCGTCAGTTCACCGATTCGCCTGGCGTCCACCGCGGCGCTATCTTCGGATCTGACTGCGATTAAAGCAGCCCGCGCGGTGGGAGCGGATATATTGCTTCACGGCGAATTGCTTTCCGCGCATCTAGAGCCTGAGAGTGACGACGGGTTTCAGCAACCCGAGAACGTCAACATGAACCAGATGTTCTTCCAGCGGTTGCGGAAGAAGCAGCACAAGCAGGAGAGCCTCTTGCTTTCGTGGCGGGTGATCGCAACGCGTTCGGGCGAGACGCTGGGAACAAAGATTTTCACCATGCGCACCGCCGACGCCCTCAAGAAGTATCCGGATCTGGCGAATCAGTACGAAAGTGAAACGGATCTACTGCTGGCGGCCAGCGCTCGGGAAACCTGGACCGCGCTGGCGCCAGTTGTGGTTAAAGACGAAGTCCGTCTGGCCTCGCCATGGCTGCAGCCGGGTGCCTGGGGCGTTCGGCGTGGAGTCAAAGCTGCCAAGCAGGGACAATGGGAGTTAGCGGAAGAGCGCTGGCAAAAAGTCGTTGACTGGTTTCCCATGAGCGCAGCAGCACATCATAACTTAGCTGTAGCTCAGGCCGCCCGCGAAGACTTCACAGCCGCCAAACAGCAGCTGCTCAAAGCCCGCGGACCATTTGCCTGGCGTCTGCCAGGCGAGACACTTTTTTGGCTGGACCGGCAGCACCGCAACTACCATCAAGCCCATGCGATTCCGAAGCCCATTGAGGGCTGGGCTTTCCCAGAACCCGTTTCATCTCCGGCCATCCAACTGGCCCCTCCCATCGATATCGAAGATCTGCCCTGGTGGACCGCCATACCTTTCGCCAAGCCTCCCTCTTGGACTTGGCAAGATTGGTTGCGACAATCAATCCTGCTGTGAATGCCGCTTGCACTCACGATTCGGTTCGGCCATCGACGACAATCACCAGCTCAACGCCGACGCGTCGATATGATAGTAGTGACAAAGCGTACAAGCATCTTCGGACCCGCCCGGTCGATGGCAGGTGACACACTGCTGTAAGCTGATCGCCCCGAAATCCGGGCCCGCGACTTTCCCGAGCCCAGAGTGGGGTACATGGCTGGTGGCATCATCGCCAGCTTCCGATTTCGTCCGCGAAACCAACAGTGAAAAGTCCGGTTCCGGCTTGCCTTCATGGCTGCTGCTTTGCAGCACATGGCAGAATTTACAGTCTCTGGTAGCCGCCAGTGTCAAGTGTGGACGGTGATCAAAATGCGTGAATCGCCTGGTGCCCGCAGCTTCGTTGACGGCCTGCCATCTGCTCCACGGGCCGGCTGTTCGCTTGCCAACCAGCTGATGACATTCGACACATTGCGTGAAAATCTTCTGCTGCGAGAGTAAATGCCTTCGCAGATCGAGAGCGTTACCGTCATCGACTGCGGGTACGTCAGCCGCAGCTTCCTCGCTCATGATTTGCGTCAGTTCAATCCAGGCAGCCATTACGCGATCAGCGTGCCCACTGGGAGCATAATTCAAGCTCAAGAGCTGTTCGTCCAGATACCAGCCTCGATATCTTGATTCGTCCAGCCCGCGACCCGTTACGTCAACACGATCTTCCGTGGATTTCTCCGATTCCAACCACAGGTCGTCCTCCTCGGCCAGCGGTCCGCCAAGCAGCAATTCAACTTCGGCCGCCTCCAGAGCCATGCCGGGCGCTTCGACTTGAGGTGCCAGTAACGCAGACAATTCGGACGAATCCCGGATTGCTCCTTCCGCCAGATCATCGCCTAACAACGGTGCATCTTGGTTACCGTGCGTCGACGGACTAATTCCATCGCTCGAGTCAACCTGAAGCTCCGCAAAAGTTTTCTGCGGGTCTCGACGCTGACTGTTCGCTGCATCCAAAAACCAGAGTCGACGCATATAGCTGAACAGGTCCTTCGACAGGCCGTGACTAAGCTCGTCGATCAACCAGCTTTCGCGTTCACTGACTTCCCGTCCCAGAGCGGTCTGCCAGCCGAGCCGCATGCGTCGCTTCCACGCCGATGACCCGTGAAGGTCAATTTCCGTGATGAGACTACGAATCGCTAGAGCAAGACCTCTGGCTATCTGCGGCCGGCGTTCCGCAATCACGCCTCCAAGTTCTCCATTGCCCGGCAGTTCCCCGATGGCCTGCAGAGCTTGCGGATCGGAGGCTAGGAGCAGCATTAGCAGCGGGCTGATATTGCCTTGGTAGCCAAACCTAGCGTTGTTTGGCCATTCCGCAAGTGCGCTAGGCTTACTGGTGAGATCCTCAAGATCGAGACTCGGAAGTTGCATGGCAATCCAACCTTCGGTGATGGCGGCTCCGATTGCCGACGCATGGCAGCTCGCACATGCCTTTTCAAAACTTAGGGTTCTGAAAACGCTGCCAACTGCCGACTGTCGATCATCTCGCACATGGCAGCCGGCGCAGTCGAAGCGAACACCTTGTTTCGCGAAATGCTGTTCCGCGTGACGTGAATGATCAAAGGCAATGCGATGCGGCTTACTCTCGGGGTAGTTTTTGAACTGCGGATGTCCCTGTAGAAAGCTGGTAAACTTTTGCCGATGACAAGCCTGACAGCGTTGATCGCTCAAGCGGGTTAGACTGTGCAGGCTGCCCTGATGTTCTTGATGGCAGGTTGCGCACTGGGGCGACTCGAGGCGCTCTCCTGACCTGGTTTCACCGGCGATGAAATTCACCGGTAAGTCGGATGGTGGATGACCTATAGACCTGCGAGTAATTTGATTTAGCCTCTCCCAGGAAATATCGTGGGGATTCCCAGTATTCGGTCCTGTTAGATGATCGCCGTGGCAGTGCAGGCACAGCTCGTCCTGTGTCCTTGCTCCCACAAACGCACTGTGAGACTGGGGATGACATTCCGCGCATCCCGGACCGTCCAGGCCAGGGCTGAGAATCTGAGCATGCTGGGACGCCAGGCTACCAGGAACCAAAATTTGCTCACCACGCGGGATGGCCAGAATTCCCAATAGCAAGCCCGCAGTCAGAACCGCGATCTGCAGCGCCCGAATTCGGCGGGCATACCAGTTGTCGCGCAGCGGCACACAGGGTCCCAACTCGCGAAAGAGCTCTTCACAAGTTGCGGCGGCAGCAGTACTGCCGGGCCGATCATCGACAGCTTCGGCCAGGGGTACTTCACAACCTGTCTGCGGTCCGGCGGAGGCCTCCAACATCCCACAACGCCCCCGGCCCGAAGGACCTGTCTGACAGCCGGCCCCGAGACAAGCGTACCCGCAAACCCATGCCTTACTGGGATTGGGGCGGGGCTGGCGGACGTCCTGTTGCTGTGTATGTGGGTTCACTAGAGAACGGCCTGGAACTTGTAAACCAATATAACGTGGACTGTAATCATCAGTGCCAATGCCCAGGTCAAGGCGACGTGGAGCGAAAAAAGCCAGCGCAGTCGTGTTTGAAGCGCACGGTGATAGTCCAAGTTGTCCTTCTCGCGCACCATCGCGGCTAATTCCTCACGGTTTTCCACGCCGCCCGAATCCAGATAGCGATCGAGATCATCGAGTTCACGAAGGAGTTGACGTCGTCTTCGCCCTCCTGGAGACAATAGGTAGAGCAGGCTTCGAGGTGATTGAAAGAAAGGCAACAGACGCCGCTGGTAGTATTCCGAAAGCGTCGCACCCTCTCCAAGCTGCGCGGATTCGATCGCCACTCGATGCGCGTTCGCAGCCAACTTGGCTTGCAAGGTCGGAATACGCTCCAGCCGGTAATCTTGCGAAATGGCAGCCAACCACCTTGGGGTCAAACGTGAAAGCAGGGCCAAGCCCATCCCGCTCAGCGAAATTACCGCAAACGTAGCGGCTAAGATCCCTTCGAACAGACCTCGTACCGGCCAGCCGATATGCATCAAGAAAACCGCGCAGGCAAAGGTCCCCAGATAAACATGCATCTGCATCCAGGCTGCGACTGGCCCGCATCTCAACGTGATCCATCGCTTTCGCAGCCCCAACAGGTACAAGCCGCAAGTTGAAACCAACAGCGTCCAACCGGTGAACGTCGATGCGTCGCCTAGCGATTCATCCGTCCGCTTCAACATGCTCAGCGTTATCGCCACAGCGACCAGAGTTACACCCGTTGCCAGCCATCGACGGTATCTGAAATTCATCCGCCGACCCTCCGCACGCGATCTGCCAGCGCACGAGTGTCGCTTAAGTCGATGCGAAAAAGCGCATCATGTGGGCATGCGGCCTGACAAGCTGGTCGCCCCGAGTTGGAAACGCACAAATCACACTTGGATGCCAGCAAGACTGGCAGCCCACTCGCGGTATCCAATTTGGCTCGGCCCTGTTGGTCTCTCGACTCCACCATGCGTATCGCATGATAAGGACAGCTCTCAGCGCAACTCTTGCATCCAATACAGGTCGCTTCATGGATCTCGATCAACCCGGACTCGGAATTGCGATGGATGGCTCCAGTCGGACAGCCGATCATGCACACCGGATCCTGGCAGTGCATACAAGCCTGAGGAAACATCCAGCGATCATGCTGCGGGCCTTCTCTGACAAACAGAGGCTCGCCTCCATGAGTTGCGGCACATGCGCGCACACAGTCATCGCAACGTGTACACCGCAGATTGTCGATGACCATAGCTTGTTTCCCGTTGATCAATCGATTCTCAACGACAAACTCCAGCAGGCCCGTATCCAGATCTCGCTCGTTGTCTTGCAACTCCGCGTCGAGAACAGGCTGCCCAGATCGGTAGCGCGGATGAGCGATCGGTCTGGGCAACTCGGATCTGCGAATGAAGGGAAGCACGTGCTCAACCACAATTCGCTTGGGAATGCACAACATGTCCACGTGGCCAATTGCACGCAGGGATTCCTGGTAGGGCAGGGCAGGGGAGAGCGAGTTCTGACGAGCATTGTGCACGAGTTCTTCCAAGCCAAAAACGTGTCCCTTTCCCAGATAGGCAGTCGTTCGATGTCCCGCTCCCTGCCGCTGGCTTCGCCTTCCAAAGCCCGCACGAATAATCCATAAGGCTATGGCTTGGTCTCCCTCCGCTGCGATCAATGGCTCCGCTTCAATACGCGACGCCGAAGGAAGGGGCTTGTCACGCTGAAAGTC
This sequence comes from bacterium, assembly GCA_024743355.1. Taxonomy (GTDB): domain Bacteria; phylum Planctomycetota; class Planctomycetia; order Pirellulales; family Pirellulaceae; genus Aureliella. The sequence goes on along the minus strand of JANSWS010000059.1, from coordinate 1,422 downwards.
CGCATACCATTCCAACTCACCGAAGGACTCTAGGCGCGTGGCGGAGACAATGTGACGCATATGCTCTTCGGGCACAAAGCGAAACAATTCTGTTTCGCGGAGTTGGCTTGTCAGGTAGCTGGCTCGATAGCGTTCGTCCATGGCTTGGCGGAAAGCGGGATCCTTACGCAACAGCCGCAGGCCTTGCCAACGCAACTCCAGCAGCCGGCAAGGCGAACCGGCAAAGGCGGTGTACTCCCGAGCCGATCTGGTTACCGCTGCCATTTCACCGAACATATCTCCAGCTTGCAGTTGATGGGTTGCATAACGTGAAATGACACCTGGCACATCCTGGAGAAATATCTGCGTTTGATCCTGCCGCGTTCGGTAGCCAAAGCGAGCCGCAGCCTCAACATCCGCCTTTCCACTTCCACCATTTGCCGAGGCATCCTCACCACGAGACCTAGGCGGACGTCTGCGGAAGTTTGTCCACCAAGTGCGTAGGCGATACCTGCGGGAAGCTCGAGTGGGCAACAGAGCTGACAGCGAGATGCGCACTTCTCCAGCCAAAATGAGATAAGCCGCATCACCATATTGGCCTTTACGAAAAACAACATCTCCTTCTGACAATTCCAGCCAGCGAGCGTGCTCCCGCAGAAGCTCAGCCATCTGGGAGCGCAATGAATCGGTCGAACACATGGGGCGGAACGGTGGCTGCTCGATCAGCCAGGCGACCTGTTTGTCCGACAATTGGCCGGTCGGCCCGCTGAGGCGGGGCTGAATGCGATAACCCTCGCTCGCTACTTCCGACGACGACAAAATTACGACCCCCAACGAGTATTCGGACAATCCCCAGTCAGCTGCTGGCAAACATTTTGACGGCATTGCTTAACTTGGGGATTGGCCTCCCTACGCAAATTTAGAAGCAACACTCCGACTATTGCTGTCATTGCGCAAGCAACCACAACCAACCATCTATTGGGGGTTATCGACATTCCCATGGCCCCGCTATAGCAGCCTTGGGCAAGGGCCGCGCCGAACCGATGCAGGCAATCTTCGTTGCGAGTGTTGGGCTAAATAGATGGGGGCTAGCCCGAAAATACGAGCACGACGCGCGAGTTTTGATGTTGTGCTATTTTGTGAACAGTTGCAAATCTATCATGCGAACGATGGGTCAATCTCACTCTCCACTCCGGCTCGTTGTACCACACAAGCTTTTGCTTTGCAGTCATTTCAGACCCGTGATCAAGAGTGCATCGACTGGACTTTCGTTTTCCCCTGCATAGGATTGCGGCGTGCAAACAGTGTTGGTGCGTCGCCTCAATCGGTTGGAACATAAGAGAACAGAGGAAACAGAGCAGCCCACCTCTGCTTCCTCCGTCTGCTCCGTTGTCTTATTCCAAATTGGCTCCTGGTAAGATCAGCCTGGTTACTCCCTCGGAG
>JANSWS010000017.1 GCA_024743355.1 bacterium | reverse complement strand
TTCTTAAACCAACGATCGCGCTGCCCTGCGTGCCGTCGACCTGCATCGTGAGCAAATCATCACGCCGCACGCGTACCGTCCAAGAGCTATTGAACTGGCAGATCACTCCACCGTCGCACTCAAACGTGGCATAGCAAGCATCATCGCTTGTGCAGTCATATTCCTTGCCCTGCTCGTCGATACGTGTGGGCAAGTGGGTTGCACCAAGGCAACTGACAGCCCTCACATTGCCGAATAGATTATCGATGACATAGCGCCAGTGGCAAAGCATGTCGACAATGATGCCGCCTCCATCCTCTTTGCGAAAATTCCACGAAGGACGCTGTGGAGGTTGATCCTGTATTTCGCCGGTGAATACCCAATAGCCGAACTCGCCTCGCACGCTTAGGATGCGGCCGAGAGCCCCTTGATCGCGGAGCATACGGAACTTGCGAATGCCAGGTAGCCACAGCTTGTCTTGCACCACACCGTTTTTGACTCCGGCATCTTCGCATAGCTTGGCGAGCCGTAAGGCTTCGCTTGTCTCAAGAGCCGCGGGCTTTTCACAGTAGATTGCCTTCTTCGCCCTGACCGCTCTTTCAATGAAGCCTGCGCGCAATAGCGTTCCCGAGGCGTCAAAGAAGATCTCATCCTCGGTGTTTTCCAATGCCGCGTCGAGATCCGTGGTGAATCGCTTGATGCCCGTTTTCTCGGCCAGCGTTTTCAGTTTGTCGATATTCCGCCCGGTTAGGATGGGATCCGGCATCAAGCTTAGATGGTCACCTATCCTGACACCTCCCTGCTCTTGAATAGCTTTGATCGATCGCAGCAGGTGCTGATGCGTGCCAATGCGTCCGGTGACGCCGTTCATGATGATGCCGATACGTTGCGTTTTCATGTGAACCTAGATGGGTCAGCAAGTGCTCAGTCATATTTCAGCCAGGCGGTTGCGGAGCAGGCTTTGTTAACCGTCACACGCAACCAACGGGCTTGCACCGCCGGCTCGAACACAAGGCTTGCAGCCTCTCCCGGTGCAACCCGTTGGTGCTTGTACGTTACCCACAGGCCGGTGCCGGCCAGGTCGAGCTCGATGTGAAAGTTCACAGGCTCTGTCTGATCGTGGCTAAGTGTGAGCGTCCGCCGATCGTAGGCCCACATCAGATACGGATCGCTGACTGTGCCTGCCTCCACTTTTGTCGCCTTCCAAGGACCGCCTTCACCGCGCGGCTTGCCAAGTTTCCACAGGTCATCGATGGCTCCGGCCCAGAGCGCGGCCTTGCCATCGTGGCTGCGGAGGATGTGTTCGCTGGCGGGCGCGTGGGGCGAGATACCGCTCATCAGGAACAGGCCGCGATAGCCGCCGAAGTCGGTGACTCGCAGGTTGTGGGAAGCGATCGGCCGGATTTTGGCGAAGCCGTCGGCGTTCTCAGCCGGCAGCTCGAAGAAGGTGCCGCAAACGCTGAGCATATCGCGCTCGGTGGCGACTTCGCGGCAGATACGTAACTCGCCAGCCCGAGTCGATGCGTCATAGCCGGTAGAGGCCCGCGGCAGACGCCAGCGGCGGCCACGATCATCCACCACCAGAATGCTGGCTTCATCGAGTGTGACGACTTTCTTCGGAATGGCGACCATGGTCTTCACCCTCTGCTCGATCTGCGGATCGTCGACGCGCTTGAGTTGCAAATCGGCGCCCATTTCATAGTAGCCCGCATCTGTGGCAAAGCTCAGTGTGCGGCGGTTCTCGCCGCGCGGGCGAAAGATACCCGTCTGGGCATGGTTCTCCCCAACTCGGGCGATCCCGTCGAAGATTGCGTCGGCGGTACTAGTTCGTGGGTCGCCGTTGGACAGAGTGATGAACAGCGTACAGTCTTGACAGTCCTGCTCTGCCGTAACTTGCAACCATTCATCATCGCCGGTGATGTCACTGCGTTTGGACTCGCCGGTCGTGTGGTCGATATGCCAGACGCTGCGGTGCTTCCATCCGGCGATCAGGAAGGGTTCACTCTTCTGTCCTGCCTTGACACTTTCATGCAACCAGACCGCGCCGCTAGCGTGGGAGGGACCGAGTTTGTCGGGCATGTCCAGGCTGGTGAACCACAAATTGCTCTGCGACTGGCCGATACTGTCGATGTCACCCTTTACCTTGCGCTTGTTGAGAAACTCCGACTTGGCCGAATCATCGCAGCCAAACACGAGGCGATCGTTCCAGCGAGTGAAGTCACCGATGACTTTCAGGTAGGCGCTGCGAGCACGGATACCGCTGGCATTGGCCAGCGAGAAACTGCGGGGAAATCTCCAGAAGGCACCGTGCATGGTCATTAGCAGGTCGTCCTCGCCGATCTCACGAATCCGCGGCCACTCGGTGTTCCAACCGTGAGCCCCGTCGTAGCTGTGGCTGACCTTGGGCAGCCGATACGAGTGCCATTGGCCATCGTCGAGCAGCATCAGAATTAGTGACTTCGCGTCCCAGCCAATGCTCCAAACGGACGCGTTCGGTTGGTTGCCTTGGATACCGCCGGGGCCGGTGACTTCGGTAAATTGATTTCGCCGCACGAGCTGCCAGTCGCCCTTGCCGTTCCACTCGGCGAGCGCGCCACTGGGGGTGGTGGGGTCGGTCATCACACGTGAATCTTGATCGCCGTTGTTGGCGTAGATCAGCCGGCCCTGGCTCGAATACAGTCCTTTTCCGTGGTAGCCGGGCAGTTGGCTGTTCCAGTCCGGGAGAGAAGTTTCCAGCTGGAAGCCGCTTTTGAGCGCGTTACCGTCGCGAATCAGGCATTTTACAGCGAGCGACGTCACGTCGACCTCGTACAGTCCTTCTTCCATCGTGGCGTAATATATTTTTCCCGCCGGATCGCTCAGATGCCGAGCGTTGCCTGTCAGCCGGCCCGGCATCTTGCTCGGAGGAATCACGCGCACGTCGCGCTGTGCATCAATGGCATACGGACCAATGAAGAGCTGCCGCGACTCTGGGTGAATCATACGGTTCGCCGGAGTGCCGCCGATGCTCTCAGGCCGAACGATCTGTGTCAGTTCCGGAGTGATTTCGTACAGCTTGTCGCTGGATCCGAAAGGTAGATGAGGTCCGTAAGTGATGACCCACAGCCGGTCGGCCCAGGGTACAACCGCGCCGGTACCACACTCGTTTTCATTGTTGAACATGGCCAGCGAAGGGTAGATGCCGCTCACGCTTCGCGGCTCCTGCTGGCCTGCCGCTGGAATGGCAGGCAACATTGTCGCGAGCAGAAGGATCAGCAATCGGTTCTTCATTGTTCGTAAGTCTCCCAGTAGCATTGCCGTTCATTCCGCATGGATACTATGGTTCATTGTTGTATTAGCGTGCGGGCGATGAGGGTTGCCTCGGCCCCCGCAAGATTCACATGCCGGTTTCACATGCCGGTTTCAAATGCCGGGGATCCCCAGTTGCTGGGCGATGCGTTTTACGCGGACCAGGGCCTCGCGCATCCGCTGCGCTTCATCCTCGCCCCGCAGGTCCTTGCAATGCGGGTGCGCTTCGGGAGCGGACAGAATTCCCAGTTGATGCAGCACGTGTGCTGTACTGTGTTTGTAGGCTGCCGCGCTGCCCTGTGCGTCGAGTCGAAAGACCTGGTCCTCCAGGGACTGCAGGGCCTCGAAGAGTTTGTAAACCCGTGTATCGAAGTGTCCGGTACCGGTGCGGTATCGCTTTCCCGCTGCATCGTCGTTCAGCCACATGTCCATGGCGGCGCAGATCAGCGGAGCGGCGCTGCTCGCTGCCCCTATCAGTAGAGGTAGCCCGAGCCGGATAGCAGTGGCAATGCCGAAGTCGTCTCCGCTGTGCGGTGTGAAGTCGAGCTTCAGCCCGCGGACCATCGCAGCCCAATACAGGAAGTGCGGCTCGTCGAGTGTGCTGATCTTGCCGCCGACAAATTTCGGATGCTCCGCCAGCTGCCACAGCAGCCAGGGCTCAAACGGTCTGGCCCACGGCACGAACGAAGGTCCCAAAGCATGTACAATACCGGGGCGAATCAACCTCTCGGCAATTTGGTAATAGCCGTCGCGTCGCCGCTGCGCATCGAGTTGGTCGAGCCAGCGCGAGGTCATGATCATCACCTCGCAGTTCTCGTGCTGCTGTGCGATGTCCAGCAACGGGTGATAGCGTTCCGCTTTGAAGCTGGAATCCGCTTCCGCCCCACGCGCCGTAATGCCGGCGATGAACTTCATGCCGGGGAACTCCGATCGGAATCGCCGCAGCACCTCGGCATACAGCGTGTCGTCCAGGTCGAAAATGTAACCCGTGTCGGCGTTGAGCACGGGCACGAGTTCCACGTCGTATGCCTCCGCGGCCGCCAGCATCCAGCGGATACTGGCGGCAAAGCTCTGCCAGTCCGGTTGCCCATCCCGGAACGGCAGCAGCGTCGCGGCGCACAGTCGGGGTTTGACTTGGTGCGTGACCAGTTCTTCTTCGCTGGTCCAGCCCCAAACCGTTTCGCACCAGCGGCTTTCCGCTCGCAGGTGTTCGGGCTCCCGGATGAGCGCTGAGATTGTGCCTGGGTCTGATTGCTGAGTGGCCATGTTTCAGGAAAATGCAAGCGTTGAGAATCGAAATTGACAAAGCTTACCAACTCGCCAGCTATCTGTAAAAGATTTGTTTTTGATGCAAGGGATCAGTAAAGGCTATAGGAGAGAGCCAATTCACTGACATGAAGGCTCGCTCTTAACGATCGGAATGCCTCTTACTGAGGCAGGCCATGAGACGCCTGAACAAGAACATCATGTCGGCTGCTATGTTCAGTATGACGAGTGATTTCGGTACACTGTTGCTGCCGAGCAAAAGCAAGACCGAGTTCGCAAAAAGTGATTTTGGGACCTGCTGTACCTGCAGCGCATTTTCAGCAACACAAGCCACACCACGACCCTAAGGAACCGAATATGCCTTGCTTTGGTATTCAAAGTAGGATGTTTTTGATCATCGTCGGATTAGCTCAGGTCGGTATCGCAGGGAAACCAAACTTCATCGTGATTGTCACTGACGATCAGAGCTGGGTGGGATCCTCCGTTGCAATGAAACCTGATGATCCGCGGTCGCGCAGTGACTATTATGTGACGCCCAACATGGAACGGCTGGCCCGCATGGGCATGCGTTTTACGCAAGGCTATTCGCCAGCCGCATCTTGCTGTCCTACTCGGCGTGCACTGCAAACCGGACAGTGTCCTGCCAGACACGAATACAACGCGGATCGCCAGGGTTGGACGGATAGCTATCGCCAGCAACTCAATATTCCCAGGATGCTCAAAGCGGCGGATGATCAGTATGTGACCGCCCATTTTGGCAAATGGGATCATCGCTACGATGAGATTACCCCGTCAAAACAGGGCTATGATTTTTCTGACGGTTACACCGGAAACGAAACGGGCGGAAGCAAAGGCAGTGGTGGCCCGGCTTCCACACCGGATCCAAAACGCATCGATTCTATTACCGACCAAGCATTGCATTTCATCGCCCGCAATCACTATCAAAAAAAACCCTTCTACCTTCAGGTATCCCATTACGCGGTGCACCTGGACATTTTTTATAACGAATCTTCGCTTCAAGAAGCTCGCCAGCGAGCTCCTGGGCGAAAGCATACGATGCCCGAGTTCGCCGCGATGACCCGCGATATGGATGCTGGAATAGGACGCATCCTTGATAAGCTCGAGGAAATCGAGATACTGGAGAGTACTTGGTTGATATTGCTTTCGGACAACGGAGGGCGAACCAGTATTCCTAAAGCCCCCCGCGCCCAAGAAGACCTGAATGCACCGCTGCGCGACGGTAAACACTCATTCTACGAAGGTGGAATTCGTGTCCCATTCTTCGTCCTGGGGCCGGGCGTCAAACCCGGTGGAGTGAGCGACGTACCGGTCAGTGGCGTCGATATCCTGCCCACTCTGGCCGAGTTGGCAGGATACGCCAATCCATTACCCGAAAATATTGATGGCGGTTCGCTGCTAGAGGTGTTGCAAAACGAAGGTGTCGGAAGCGTTCGGCGGAGGTGGCCTTTCCTTGTCTTTCATCAGGGAGTCGATCGTAAAGTCTTATCAGCCATTCGCTTCGGTCAATATAAGCTGGTGAAGACATGGGAAAACGAACGGCTGGAATTGTTTGATCTGAGCCGCGATCTTGGTGAAACCAATGACCTATCACAAGACATGAAGAGCAAGGCGGACGAACTCCATAACTTGTTGCAAGGCTATCTTTCCAAAGTGAATGCAGATACTCTCCCCCGCCGCAAGTAGATCAAGCAAGCCCTTTTCCAGATTGCTCGCCTACAACATACCTCGCCTCCAACATCTGACGTAATAATCGCGTGTCTTCGGCCTCGCGGTAACACTCAGTTGCTTCAAGCGATTTTTTTGGGGGCGCACCAGCAAAGGATTGATGACCCCGATGACGAGTGACAATGTTCAAATCCGATCCGCTCGCAGCAGTGATCGCGACCAGATCCTTGCAGTCCATCGAGATGCGTTTGGCGACGATGAAGGCCCACTGATCGTCCGCTTGGTGGAAGAGATGCTCAACGATCCGACGGCAAAGCCGATCTATTCATGCGTCGCCGAGTCGCAAGAGAAAATTGTGGGTCACGTGCTGTTCACGTCGGTCACCATCGAGCTGGCCGATGGATCCACTGATGGAGCGACGGCGCAGATTCTGGCCACTTTGGCTGTCGCAGGCGAATTGCAAGGCAAAGCTATTGGGACGCAGCTTGTCAATCATGCCTTGCAGCGGCTCGCCGCGGACGGCATCAAACTCGCCTTTGTGCTCGGCTATCCGGACTACTATTCACGCTTTGGGTTTTGCCCGGCCGGAGTGCGTGGCTTTCAAGCACCCTACCCCATTGCAGAGGAGAATGCCGAAGCCTGGATGGTTCTTGAATTGCATCCCGGTCAGCTCGGCAGCGTGGCTGGAAGGATCAAGTGTTGCGCAGCGCTGGACCATCCGAAATACTGGGTCGAGTAGATGCCTTCTGCTGCCGTAATGATGACTCGATTCTGTCATGCTCCAGCAAGCTTTTGAAGATTTTTTTTTTCGAACCCATGAGTAAACGACGACGCGGTTATCCTTCGGAAACCAACGAAATTCTTATACTTATCCGTACTCTTGCTCTTGCTCTTGCTCTTGCTCTTGCTCTTGCTCTTGCTCTTGCTCCTACTCGTACTCGTGCTCCCGCTCGTGCTCCTGCTCGTGCTCCTGCTCGTGCTCTTACTCGCTTGCGATGGGACTCATGGGTTCAGCAGATTCGCGTACTGTTCGAAGGTCTCAACAAAAAGATCGCCGTCCAAGCTCATGCAACTCCGCCACGTCGCGAGTTAGCGGAGTCGACAAGCGGTTTCTGCGGTGCGAGCGTGCAGCAGCGGGAGGCTATTGCTCGGCGGTTGTGTCTGGCTAGTTAGGCGGGACCATCTGTCTAATTGGCGAGCCTCTTAGCGCAAAGGAAATGCCTTGTTGTGATTGTGTATTGATCATCAAAGCTTCGATGATGGGCGCGGTTGCCGGCTGATTGGCGAACCACTCGACCAGGAAATTCGCCCCGCTCCCCCCAGACGCATCTTCGCGTTCAACGATCACTTCGGTCGTTCCAAGCGGCGGTATGCGCACGGGTTTGTCGACATAAGATCGGACCAGCGTGCCACGCGTACCGTGATACCACACAGATTTGAGAATGATTTCATGGTCAATACTGGTGTTCCTAATACTCAACGTGATAGTTACCAGGTGCGGTTTTCCTTTGCCGTGGTAGACATGCGAATATGCGGGGACATAAACCAGCTGACCTTGGATGGGGTCAACTACGAAATTCTGCCCCGAGTCTTCAAGGCTATTTCCAACTTCAAGTTCCTCAGGCGGGTTGTGACGCAGAGAGTCCTCGAATGCTCTCAGACGTTGGTCCAAAAAATACCCGTAAATCCCCATCCCGACGAATAGCAGACAAACCACGCCCAAGACCGTCCACTTCAGTCGAAAGAAGGAGTCCAGCTCATCTACCGTCATTTTTCTGTTCATCTCGTGTTTCTTTCAGCGATTCTGAAAATTGCCCGATACACCTGCAGGGTACTGTTGGTTGCCAACCTCATCGCTTTGGAGCTTGCATAGGTAGGCTTCCTGGACAAGCGTTTGCCGCGTCTTTCGCACCACGACGCGACAACCATCTTCGCGTATTTCATCCCCACCCTGTGGTGGCCGACCAAGCCGTTCCACAATCCAGTCGTTCAGTGTGTACAGCGGTTTGTCACTCAAGGAAGTTAACTGGATGCCTGATTCGTCGCGAAGCTGTCTCAGCGGCACGAAACCGCCGGCGATCCACCCTTGTCCGGATCGCACCAGGTGAGCTGGGATCCGATCAAACTCGTCATGAATCTCACCAACCAGCTCTTCGATGATATCCTCGAGAGTGACCATTCCAATTGTTTTGCCGTCTGCCCCGAGGACCAGTGCGATGTGGATGCGTTGGTGCATCAACTGCTCCAGGCAATCCGCAACGGAAGTGTTGGCGGCAAAGTTGGGCAGCGGTCGCAGCAAATTACGCAGTGATGGATCTTGGGGCGACAAACGCAGGGCGGCTACGATGTCCTTGAAGTTCACATAGCCGATGATGCGCTGCGGATCACCCGCGACCTCCGTGAGCGGAAAGCGCGTATGCATTTCTTGGTGGGCAACAATTAATGCTTCAGCGAGACTCTGGTCGGCCGAGAGCATACCGATGTGCTCCGCGGGAAGCATGACACGCCGAATCGGTGTTGTGGCCAGCCGGGACGCGCCCAAAATGATGCTCTCTTCGCGGTGGCCGATGAGCCGCGAAACGCGAGCCAAGGTTGCCGCACCATGCAGGTCCTGAATTACCACCTCGTCCTCAGCCTCATCGCGAGATTCCCGGCCCTTTTCGCCCCATTTCATAATGCCCGTCACGCAGGTCTCCAAAAACCAAACTGCCGGCCAGACACAATAGGAAAACCACTGCATGACCGGTGAAAGCGTGAGGCAAACCCACTCTTTATTGCGTAAGGCAAACACCTTCGGAACAAGTTCACCCAGCAGGATGGTGACCACGACCAGCGGGACAACTACGATTGCGATAGCGAGAAACTGGGAAGTCGTTCGGCTGACGCCCCAATCCAGTAGCATGGGTTCGATCGATTCTTCGGCTCCGGCACCACCGGTTGCCGCGGCAGTCGCTCCGACAAGCGTGATGCCGATCTGGACAACGGCCAGACTGGCTCCGCTCGCCACGAGCGCAGATCTAGGCGATAGGTAGTCGATGGGTCGAGAAAGAGATCCTGCGGTGCCTCGTTCAAGATTAACTGGGGATCATTCACGTAGAAAGCAATATCTCGCTTTCCGGGATGTTCCTCCATCAGAACACGAGCGACCGACTCGGGAGACGTAAAGGTGTGGGCGAAAATCAAGCGTCCCCAACCAACGTCCAACAACGATGCACCAGGTGGCAGCGAATTGTTCATAGCGATTATCCGATTCGGCTACTGTGCTAGCCATCCAAATGAGCTTGCAACCACAATTCCAAGAGCGAGAGTTGCCATAATTTTGAACCTTGGAGCGGGGTGATATGCGACTCCGGATCGTCCAGCAATTTGGCAACATATTGCGGCTGAAAAAGACCTCGCTGACGGGCCGATTCGCTGTTTAACGCGTCTCGAGCCATGTCCAAGAACGAGCCTCGCAGATATTTCAACGCAGGAACGGGAAAGTAGCCCTTGGGACGATCAATGACCTCGGCGGGTATGACTCGCCGCGACGCTTCCTTGAGAATGTACTTGCCGCCCTCGCGAACCTTCAAATCCGCGGGGACGGTGGCTGCGAACTCAACCACTTCGTGATCCAGGAAGGGCACCCGCGCTTCCAGACTGGCGGCCATCGTGTGGTTATCCACGCGTTTCACAGGATCGTCGATCAACATCACTTGGGTGTCGATGCGAAGTGCTTTATCAATGGGAGATTCAGCACCCGGCTTGCGGAAGTGCCCCGCCACAAAGTCTGCCGCATAGTCCTCGGCAACCCATTGCGGATCGACCGCCGCCCGGTACTCGTCGAAATCCCGGTCGAAAAAATTCGCGCGATAGGTAGCCAATGCATCGACGCATTCAAGCATGGGCGGGTACCAATGGTAACCCGCAAAAATCTCATCCGCTCCCTGACCGCTCTGCACCACTTTCAAGTGCTTGGAGACTTCTTGGGAGAGCATGTAGAAGCCGACGTTGTCATGACTGACCATCGGTTCTGACATTTCGCGAATACACTCGCTCAGAGCTGGCAGCGTTCGTGCCGAATCAATATGCAGTCGGTGATGCTGAGTCTGAAATCTCTCCGCAATCACGTCGGAATAGCGAAACTCATTGCCTTCTTCGTCACCGACGGACTCAAAGCCGATGGAAAAAGTCGCCAAGTCGGACTGTCCGGCCTCGCTCAGCAAGCCAACAACCAGGCTTGAATCGAGTCCACCGGAGAGCAGTACTCCGACAGGCACATCGGCCACCAACCTGCGTTTGACCGCCCGCCGCATGACGTCAAGAGTTTCGTCAATCCAGTCCTCGACCTGATAGTTGTTCTGATCAGCTCGCTGACCAAAATGTAGGTCCCAATACTGCTCGGAACTAATACTGCCATCACCATCAATGGTCATGTAGGTAGCAGGCGGCAACTTTTTGACGCCGGACAGAATCGTCCGTGGGGGTGGCACGACCGAATGAAAGTTCATGTAGTAGTTCAAAGCCACCGGATCGATGGCGGTATCAACGCCACCACCAGCCAGCAAGGAAGGCAGAGAGGATGCAAAACGAAATTGCTTGTCATTCTGGGTGTAATACAGAGGCTTGATCCCCAGCCGATCTCGAGCGATAAAGACCCGCCCCGAATCCCGTTCGTGAATCGCAAATGCAAACATGCCATTGAAGTGTTGGACGCAATCGCTGCCCCAGGCGTGGTAGGCTTTCAGGATGACTTCCGTGTCACCCTGGCTAAAGAAGCGATATCCCTTTTGAGTAAGCTGTTCACGCAGTTCCGGATAATTGTAAATCGCGCCGTTGTAGACAACGCTCAAGCCGAGCTCGGAGTCCACCATCGGTTGCTGAGCACTTTCGCTGAGATCAATAATCTTCAAGCGTCGATGGCCTAGTGCAACGGACCCGCGAGAAAGGATCCCATCACCATCCGGACCACGCCGATGCATGCGCCCGGTCATTTTCGCTACCGCCCCGATATCGGCCGGAGACTGATCCCAGCGGACTTCGCCGCAAATACCACACATCAGATTATGTCCTCTTCAAGCGAAGGGCGATTTGTACTGGCAGAACCCCGCTGGCCCAGGTAGCGTTTGTGCAGTTTGGCGACCATGCTGTAGGACGGGTCGACCATGTTCCCGACCCGCATTTCTCCCGCCAGTCCTAGCAATTCGTAAGCTTCTAATGCATCGAAGGCGTAGTCTTCGACCAACCAACCAATCAGCTCCCGGTACGCGATACGGGCCGCATCCTCGAGTGGCCGAGCGCTGCCAATGGCCATTAGATGGGTATCGGATTCAACACGCGGCCATGAGATTTTGAGACCTTTCTTGAGTTCCACCCGTAAGGTCACACGCGCTGACATTTCCGCCGCCACTCCGGTGACTTCCCCGTCACCCTGCCTGGCATGCGCATCACCACAAAACAGCAAGCCGCCCCGGTTCAATACGGGCAACCAGACCGCATTGCCGGCCGAGGTCTCAACACAATCCATATTTCCACCCCAAGGCCCTGGCACAAGGCTGGAGATGGACTCGAGTTCGGGAGCGGTACCAATCGTGCCCAAAAAAGGAGCCAAAGGCATTTCGATCAAATCATTGAACCGGAGTCGCCCGTCACGAATCGGTAAGATCCGGGTAACTTCGGGCAGCGGCGCGTTCAAAGTCGCAGTGAGATGTGTCCCCGTCAATCCGCCGAAGTGTGGAATCAAGGCCGTGACCGCGAAGTCCTCGGCAGGCTCGATGGCCTCAATGTGAACTACCAACGTATCCCCCGGCTCAGCACCCTCCACATAGATGGGACCGGTTTGAGGATTCGCGCGAGGTGGACCGGGACAGCGTGCGGTATACAGATCGTGGTTCGATCGCAATCTACCTTCAAAGGCGTCAATCGTCTCGATGACGAAAGACTTTCCACACTCAACCCTGGCGATTGGGGGATGCCCGGCCCCCAGCGTATAAACATACTCTCCGTTTGGTTGACGAATGGTTTGAGATTGCAATCAATCCGCTCCCCGTCGGCCTCATTCTCTCTTTGACTTGATACAGGATCCAACCCACTAAATTCGGGTTTCGATTCAAGAATACGACAGTGGTCCACGCCTCTGAGCGATCGACACACAGAAAACAATTCGCCGAAACTCGCCCCGATTTTTTGAAACAAACACACAGTGTAGCGTATTTCAACGATTCTATCGACACGCCAACCGCCACCTACGTAGTTGTGTAGATGCATTCCGCACTTCGCAACGAAATATGACGAAGTCGAGAACCAATTGCCGGGTGCATGAAGCAACTGTGGCGCTGGAAAAAAATTGAAACCATTCCTGAGATGCACCCAGCGTATCAAGTCTCATGTTTGCGATGCATGGCCTAACCTCGATCCGCGCTAGTTCTTTAACAACTCCGTTGACCGCCAAGCTGGCCAGCGACAAGAGTTCTCCTTCGCTGGTTGATGTGGGTTTTGCGACGACTCACTCGGACAAAGCCAGGGCGATGAACTGACTCAATAGCCTTACGGCAGATCTCCTAACTGTCTTCTCAGCCGACGAAGAATTCGCGATCGGTATTGTCTAACAGCAGTTGGGGTAAGCGCAAGCTCTTGAGCAACCACAGCAGTAGAAACTCCGTCGATCGTCGTCCGCAGAAATGCTTGCCAAGTCTCAGATTCGAATTCATCCTCGACTTGTGACATGGCCCGGCGTAGAAGACGAGCCATCTCGACTGCTTCCGTTGGATCTCCTTCGTCGTCTTCAATGGCGATTTGCTCAACAGTCTGCCATGCTGTCGAGCCTCCTACCGGATCTGGGTGCTTACCCTCTCGACGCATGACATCGATACATTTGTGTCTGGCAATGCCCCAAAGCCAAGCGCGGAATCCTCGATTCTGTTCCGAAGGTTCATACTTGCCCAATGACCGCAACACTGCCAAAAATATATCCTGGACAGTATCAGTCACCAGAGCTTCACGAATTCCCAACTTGCGACACCAGTAAGCCGCTAGTGGACCATACAAATCCACGAAGTCTCGCCAGGCTTTGGAGTCATCACAGCGCACCCGCTCGATCAAGCTAGCATCCGTCGAACTCGAGTCTTCTGGCATACTCTTGGCCATTGTTCTTTTGGACCTTTAAGCGTTTTTCTCGTCGCTAGCTGTCACGCTGCCTTCGAACTAGAAATTGTACGACGTAAATAGCGGACTCTTGTCCTTCCAGGCTAAGCGAACCATCTTCACAGGGGAACCCGACCATGAACACCACAGCCTGTCCGCCCCGACAAACTCTGAAGAACTACCTGGACGGCAAATTGTCCGAAGAAGATTCATCCGTTTTGGAGATGCATCTAGCGCACTGTGCTGTCTGCGAGGATACGGCTAGCAATTTGGAGCAAGAACCTGACACCTTCGCCGAGTTCCTTCGGATCCCGGACGACAGTGGTACCGAAATAGCGTCAGCGAAACGTCAAGAATTCAGCCTTAGTTCCATCCGTAGACTGATCGACTTCGAACCTACTAGCACTGACCCCAGCTCTTCTGACCCCAGCTCCTGTGTGGGCTGCTCGGTAGGATCCTACGATCTTGTCGGGCAGCTGGGCCGGGGAGGCATGGGAATGGTCTATTTGGCAAAGCACCGCGAGCTGCACAAGAATGTGGCGATCAAATTGTTGCCAAAATTGGCGGGCGATAACGAACAGATCATCGCACGCTTTCGCCGAGAGATGCGTGCCGCTGGACGCCTAGACCATCCCGCGATTGTGAAGGCTACCGATGCGGGGGAGTCTGGCGGGGTACACTTTTTGGTCATGGAATTAGCCAATGGGCTTGACCTGGGGCAAGTCGCCCGCTTCCTCGCACCCTTGTCAATCGCAGACGCCTGCGAGATTATTCGCCAAACAGCCATCGGCTTGGACTACGCGCACCAAAGGGGCATCGTACATCGGGATATCAAGCCTTCGAATCTGATGCTCGGAAGCGATGGACAAGTCAAGATCTTGGACTTTGGTCTGGCGCAATTGAACTACTGGGATGAGTCCGCAGCCGAATTGACGACCGTCGGGCAGCTGATGGGTACCCTCGACTACATGGCTCCGGAGCAAGGCACCCGCGGTTCACGAGTAGACGAGCGGGCGGACATCTATTCACTGGGCGCCACCTTCTTCAAGTTGCTGACGGGACAGTCGCCGTTGGCATCCGAAAGCGGTCTCTCGCCGCTGGATAAATTGCGACTACTATGCGATCACAAGTTGCGTTCGCTCCATGAATTGCGACCAGAACTGCCGCGCGAACTGAGCGAATTAGTGGATCAAATGCTGGCCACCCCTCCAGCGGATCGACCTGCTTCGGCCGCCGACCTCGCTGACAGAATCGCCCAAATCAGTCAGGGAAATCGTTTTAAGCCAGACCTGAAATCGCTCGTTCGTCGCGCAGAAAAAAGCTCGCTGGCTGTATCAACCTCATACCCCTCGGGGGCGCACATTCTTGCGAATCCCAACCAGCGCCAGGCCAATGATGGCCGTTCCAAAAATCCAGTTTGGAGATGGGGATTGCTGATCGCGACGATCGCCTTTGTGGTAGCCGGAATTATTTTGACTCTTGAGCTAACCAAGGGTCAACTGATCATTGAATCCGAAGGAGCTGAAGTGTCGATCAAGCTTCTCGACAAAAACGGGCGCACCAACCAGCTGGAGATCGAACCGGGCACCACGACAACCCGATTGCGGGATGGAAAATACGAAATCACGATCGACGAGGGCAGCGACCGCTTTTCGTTGAGCAAGAACAGCTTTACGATTCGCCGCGGCGAGACGATAGTAGCCAGAGTTACCCGTCGCGAAGCAGGCGAGCAGAAGTCGAGCGGTGACGACAAAACATTTTCACCCGACGGCAGCGATCCTTTCGGAAGAGCTTCCACGGACAGCAGTGATCCTTTCGCCGGTAGTCCGTCCAGCACTACCACAGACGGATTTGCTCGCCAGACCGGTTCCTACGAGTCCGCTGATTCCGCTGCCAGTGATCAAGAGCTTTGCGTCCCGCCAAACGTAGAGATTGTGAACGGTCAACCACGCGGAGTTCCCATACTGGCCGCAGAGTCCATCGAATTAAGCATGGGTGCGCCACCCTATGTGGTCGATGTCCCCTTTTTACTGAGCCAGATTCGACTGGACAATCCACAGAAGCTCGAGGTAACTCCGCAGCCGGATGGGACACTAGCTGTGGTCGGGCGGCAGGAAGGCTTCAGCCAAATGCACCTAATGGGTAAACTCGGCGAGTCTCGCACGATTAGTGTCAATGTCGTCGAGGCTGTCACGGCCGATTCTGAGACGACAATCCTGTCCACCCTTCAGACTCAGATTGAGCCCGATTATGCCGGGATATCGCTGCAGTCAGTGATGGCTGCCTTGGCTGATGATCTCAATATTCCGCTCTGGATCAATCAAGCGGAATTGGACTTGCAAGGCGTCGATGCCGACACGCCAATCACCTTGCAACTTCCGCCGATAACCGTACGCAGCGCCTTGCGACTCATGTTGGATCCTCTGGAACTGACCTACGTGGTCCGCAATGAAGTCCTTGAGATTACCACCAAGAACTCAGCCGAAGATCAATGGGTGAAGGTCGGTGACACACTTGCCATTTATGTGGATGGAGCCATCCCCATACAAGGAGATCCTCGCAACTCGCCGCCTCCCATTCCAATCTTGCAGGCCGGGGACCGCCATCCTGTGAAGGGACTTCCCTTCCGCGTCAACTCCCAAGGTGACGTTACGCTGCCGCTTGTGGGAGACGTCAAAGTTTCCGGCAAGCTTCTGGCTGAGATACCGCTATTGATTCGGCAAGCCTACATCGGCGGCAACATACTTCATGAAAACGAACAACGTAGAATTGCCGTCTCCGTCGAATTTCTGCTTCACGCCGACGAATCGCTGGAGGTCCGAAATTTAACCAGCGGCACTGCCGGTGCAGCGAAATCTGGAAATTAGCTCACCAAAGCTCCTGGCAGATCCTTGGTTAACCGGGTTAACACGATTTCCGGCGATGTGGTGCCTAAGCCTTTCGAAAACCGGGGCTAACGCCCGTACGGCTAATTGAAAGTGGCGCTGTCAAATTAGACTCTGAGTAGCTTCGGCAGGAGTTTGTTGCGTGATCCCATGTGCCGGATCAAGAGCCAATTGATCAGCGTTCGAGTGGTCAGAGTTAGTAGAACACCCATGAAAGCTGAAACAATACCTGCCGCCACGAGCATTCGAGAATACAAGCCGCTCGTTGAGTCCGCCATCGCTGGACCCAACTCCGTTAGCTCTAACGCGATTTCAATTCCGATAAAGGCCAAGAGGTAGGCTAGCAGCGCACTCACTGCGCACGTAACGAAGCGATACCCAGCGGTCCAAGACAGGGCAACCGCGAACACAAGCGGCAGTACCAAATAGACTTGCAGCATGAAGACCACGCATGCTGCTGAAAGTGCCAGCAGTCCAACTGCCAAGAGCACGATTCTAGTGATGGAGCCATCGAGTGACTTCGGAAATTGACTGATTGGCTCATAGGGATTTTGCTGCTTCACCATGCGGGATTCCTGGCCGATCTGTATCGCGTCGTTCACGCTGGAATACCACGGCTCTTGACGATTCGAAACCAACGTAATTCATCGTACTCCATGCACTCATTTTCCAATTGGCTCAGGGTGCGTTGCTCCACTCGGCTTTGAGTGCGGCCTGCACGGCCTCATCGCAAGCTTTCATGGCGGCATCACTGTAGGCGTTGGTGGCCGCTAGCAGACAAAAGCCCTTTTTCGGTGCGGCAAACACAACACAATACCAGGTAGTGTTGCTGCCGTTATGAAAGAGGACCGGTCCTTCCGCCCAATCACGTTCCAGCAATACCCAGCCTCCCGCATAGGCGTCCTCTTGGTTCTCAGTCGTGATCAGTTCGCGGCTTACTTCTGCCGAAACTTGCAGTCGCTGGTAGCCTTGGGGATCCACGCAGGCGGTGCCAAATTGCGACCAATCCCACAGATTAAGATGCACCCGACCGGCCGGTCCCAAGGGCGGTGAATTGTCGATCTGGACGGGCTGATACGCGGGTTCGTCTTGAGTTCCCAGCAATGAGCCCAGCAAACCAGTCAGACTCCGCTCGCGGACATGCCCCCAAGCAAAAGTCGTCTGCCGTCGATCGTCACCAGACTCCATCGCCGGACCGACAGGACCAAATCCACCGCTGGAAATTTGCAACGGCTCAAACAGTCGCTTCCGCATCAGCGACTCCCAGGGCTCGTCAACCGACGTCTCCACGATATGTCCCAGTAAGGCGTAGCCCACGTTGGAGTACAGATGACGCGCTTTGCGCGGCCGTGACCGCTGAACCAACCAACGCAGCATTTGCCGTCGAGCCGCAACCTGATCTTGGGGGTGCTCGCGGTCCAGCTCTGTCCAATTGGCATTGGCTGGAGCCCCGCTGCGATGCTCCAGCAACTCGCGAACTGAAACCGTCGCCCAGCTGGAATCCCGCAGCGTCTCTTCGTCCGGAAACAAGTCACCTAGACACGTCTCAAAATCAAATAGTCCGCCGCTTATGCACTGGGCAACTATGACCGCCGTCATGGCTTTGGTACAAGAACCAATATGTAGCTGGTCATCGATGGCGACCTTGGCTTGACTACCCCAGGCTCGTATGCCGCTGCAGGCCATGACCTGCCGCCCATCGTAGTGAAATTTGCCCGCCCACAAGGCTGGAAGCTGGTGGCGTTCCAGAATGGAAGCCAGTTCGGATTCGAGCTCGGCGTTTGCGGTCAACGTCGTTTGGCTGGCGTCCGCGGGAGCTTGTGACAGCACAGCCGCCGATGGAATCAGACAATTAATGCACACAGCAACCAAGTGAGTCCCAATTTTCATGCGGCTTCCTAAATTTTCCTACACCACGAGTGCTAAGCCTTCAGCGGTGCAGCAGTTTCACTGAAAATTTGGCAATAGTGCTCGCACCAGTTCTGGCTTCCACTGTCTACTCTGCGGATCCATGATGCCAAAACCGGCGGCCAACTCCCAGTATCCCCAGGCCATGCCGAGTTCCTCGCAGACTTCACGCACCGATCGCGTCCACCGCACGCGAGAATTCAAGTCGGCTGATTCGTAAGCCCCGAATTCACCGATGTACATCGGCCTTTTGTGCTGCTTCGCCCAATCAGCGACCATTTCCAAATCCTTGCGCAAGGCCGACATTTCTGTCTGGCTACCGGTCCATTCAAGCCCAGTCGGCAACACTGGCGTGACCCACGAGGCGCCTTGATGCGTAAAGTTGAACGGCAAGTAATAGTGCACGGTAACGATCAGCCTGCGATCCTGTTCAGGCAGCTTGAGATCTTTCAAAGCTTGAATGTTGCTCCAGTGGTCCGGACCCACCACGACCCAGCGCTGCGGATGCAGCTTGCGAACTTCCGCTAAACATTCCGCGAAAAGTGGATTCCAAAGATCGGCAGTTAGATTCTGGTGAGGTTCATTGAGAAATTCGAAGAACAGATCGTCCCCGGCCTGCGAGTACTCGACTGCAAGTTGCTTCCAAATGGCGAGGAATCGCTGTCGTTCATCGGCCGGGCGTTCGAAGAGTTCCTCAAAGTGATGGATGTTTAAAACAACTTTCAAACCTTGATCCAAGCAAGCGTCCACAATGCGTCGCACGCGTTTCATAAATTCAGGTGCGATCTGGTAGGGCGGCCGGGCATCGGTCCAGGCTGACCAGCGAACGGGAATACGGACCGTGTCAAAGCCGGCTGACTTTACCAGCCGGGGGTAGTCCTCCGCATAAGTGACACCCCAATTCGCATCCCGCGGCACTTCGAGCATATTGCCGAAATTGACACCACGCCCCAACAGTTCCAAACCACTGGGGGTCTGTGCATGAGCCTGGCAAGAGGCAAGTGCTACAGCCAGCCCTAAAAAACATGTAAGGACAGCACGGCACTTACAAACACTTCGCAATAACAGCGGACGACGGTAACGGCAAAACATCTACGTTTCCTCGGCGTTCACGTTGAAGTCTACCAATCGACCGCCTGATTGTCGCCCAACTCAACAATGGCCCGATAGCGGGCATCGCAGAATCTGTCCGTCATTCCCGCCAGATAATGCCCCACCGCGGGTTCGAGCCCAACCCGCTGCGCGTGATTATGAAATCGAGGTGGCAATAGCTCGGGTTTCGCCTGAAGCCGATCAAAGAGTTGCTTAACGCGCGCTGCCGCCCGGCGACGAACGTTCATCAACTGCGGATGACGGTAGACGTTGTCGAATAGAAATTGCGACAATTGTTCCTTCTCGGAGGCCAGAGTAGGGGACAACTCCAAGGTCGTCTCCAGTTGTCGAACGGCAGCCTGATCGAGCCCCTGCAGACCATCCAGTCGCTGACGGGCGGTCTCGACCACATCCGCTACTTGCACGTCGATCAAGCTGTGCACCAGTCGCTTGCGAAATGCCTCGGCCGACGGGGATTGCCAATTGGACTGACCCCAAGCAATAGCACGCTGTACTAGATCCAGACTTTCCAATTGGCTCGATTGCAATAGCCCCAGGGTCAAGGCGTCATCCACATCGTGTGCGTTGTAGGCGATACTGTCCGCCAGATCGACCAGTTGCACTTCCAAGATGGGCACGGGTAATTGGTCGGCTTCCGAACTGTCCGGTTCATGGCTGTGAGTCACGCGGAATGTCTGACCTGCCAAAACCTCATAAGTCAGGTTCAAGCCGGGGTAGGAGGTGTAGCGAGTTTCCAGCTGTTCCACCAGCACCACCGCGAATCGATTATGTGAGAACCCGCCATGTCCTTGCAGACACTCATTCAGTGCATCCTCTCCGCTGTGGCCGTAGGGAGGATGGCCAATATCGTGCAGCAGAGCTAAGGCTTCCATCAAATCCTCGTTCAACCTCAAGACGCGTCCCAGCGTCCGCGCGATGGTGGCCACTTCTTGCGTGTGTGTCAGCCTGGTGCGATGGTAGTCACCCATATCTCCGGTGAAAACTTGCATCTTGCCACTCAGTCGCCGAAAGGCGGAGCTGTGTAGCACACGGTCACGATCTCTTTGGAAGGGCCCGCGATAGGGATGCAGCGTCTCATGGTGCCGGCGGCCGCGCGAGTCTTTGGAGAACATGGCATAACTGGCCAGCAACAGTTCCTCGCGTCGCGCCCAGTCGCAAACATGGACGGGAATCTCGCGATGGACAGGATTCCAATTACCGGTCGAGGCACTCATGCAATTTGACTTGTTGATTTTGGATCGGAATGAAATGGAGGCTGCTGGCGGTAAATCATTGACAATACTACGGAACGACTCCCCGCGAACTGCCCGATCACAATCACTAAGGATCGTTCGATCGACTATTGTCGCCTTTCGCTCCCGCGAAAGCTGCGGATAAACGCTACTTTCGCGGGAGTGAAAGGCGACTATCGGACACTAATTGCTTCAACTTTACTCAGCTGGGTGCTGGGAATTCTACGAATCCGCATCGCAAACATGGCGGGCAGCCAAGGACATCAAGCTATGGCAGGCCCGCACTCGCAATCCAAGGCACGGTACGCGGTACGCGGCTGCCGCGATGCTAGCATTCCTCTCCCACGAAGGTCATTACCTATCCCCCGAGGTCACAGTGTCAGAATAGTGGTTTGCCAGCGAAAGTCCAAGGTCAACGTGATGCTTACGGGTCCGCATCCAGTGCGGGCAGCGTGGGAGTACTGGTGAACAGACGCAACAAAACGGAGCGTGCCAGCGGCTCTAGCTCCGGATGCGAGCTGCCTCGAGGCCCGGCAACGTTGAGCACACGGATATGATGCGACTGCAACCAATCGACGATCTGCACGAACTGCACGGGACGATCGATGCGTACTCTCAAGTTCGGCTTGGCGAGCCGCTTTGCCAGCCGGTGAGTTAGCAGCGTCCCACCCTGCAATCGGGTGCGGTACAGAATCAGCGTACCATCGGAATCACGCACGTTTTGTTCGGTGCGTTCCGCATAGTCCGTGGAAGTTGTTTCCTTCAGATCGTATTGCGGCCCAATGGGTCCGTCTTCGGAACGTCGGCCGCGGGGACACCAACCGCCGTGTTCGATGCCCAGCTGAATTGCCACGTCGAGTGCGGCTCGGTCCACCCCAGTCTGACCGCCGGAGACGATTTTTTGCACTCCATGCCAAGACTTCTTCACGGCAGCACCCTGCGAATCTGATCGGGAAGATTTTGCCAATGGCCCCGTGGCGAAGACCGGAATGTCATTTCGGTACGCAGAGTTGGGTGGGTCAGCGTCAATTCGTAGCAGTGCAGGGCAATGCCGGTTGCAAAGGTTCGCTGAGCACCATACTTCCTGTCTCCCAGGATCGGGTGCCCAAGCTCGGCGAGTTGAACTCTGATCTGATGCTTGCGCCCGGTTACGAGTTGGATGTCCAGCAAGGACGAGTCCTTCCAAGAGGCCAGAGTTCGATAATATAGCCTTGCTTGCTGAGCACCCAAAGTCCCAGCCGGAACGACTTGCATGCGGTGGCGGGTTTCGTTCTTCACCAACCAGTGCTCCGCTTCCATCCAGTCGTTGGATTCACGCGAGGCTTCACTTATCGCAGACCAATCCTCCGATCGTGGCGTCTCGGAGTGGGCGGACTCCAACGCACCTTCGCCCCATGCCATGTATTTTTTGGACATCTTTCTTTGGCGAATCTGCTCGGAAAGTCGGCCTGCCGCTTTACTCGTACGGGCCAACACCAAGACTCCCGAAACCAGCCGATCTAGGCGGCTGACCACCCCCACATAGACATTGCCTGGCTTATGGTACTTCTGCTTGAGATAGCTGGCCGCCATCCTGGCAATGGTGGGGCGATCCTGCTGCTCTCCCATGGTGGCCACATCGGACGGTTTGTCCACCACTAATAGATGATTGTCTTCGTACAGGATCTGTCGGGCGGCAAGTGTCAGCATGAGCAAGCTTCTGTATGCAGTCATTTCCGGATTCGCCGGACCATTCTCGCTTGACTTGCAGAATTGAAATAGGCTAATCCCTTCTCATCCGTGGAGATCCACGGGCATTTCCAATGCCAACCACATAATCGCGTTTGGATCTAGCGGAAGCCATTTGGGAGCACTGGGTGCAGGCAACACCGACAAGTCGATCGCATCTTACCAGGCTGACTCAATGGAGTCTTGTTGCCGTGTGCATTGCGCTTGGCGGTTGCCACAATCGAGCTTACAACGACCTTTACATTGAGAACATGGCCTCCGAAATACGCGACTTGGAGGATCAACTTTACGAGTTCGACTACGAATATCGTCAGCTCGAACACGAATTGGCGGCCTTGCGAGCCGAAAATGCTCGACTTCGCACCAGCGATAGCCCCGCTCCAACACGGAACAACAGCGGCTCTTCAGGCAGCACGTCAGCGAACTCGGGACGTCGTCCGCCGACGCGGGAATCCGTACCCCCGCAACCGGAATCGATTCTGGAACCCGCGATCGAATTGCCCAGTGATCTATCCACCGATGACTTACTGCCTCCCAGCCGTTCCAATCAATCTGGAACCAATTCTTCCGATACTCCACCGACACTGAACGTGCCCTTGGATTCGGGCCCGGAGTTCGACACGGAAGATCTTTTGCCGCCCACCATTGAACCCGGCGAACCCATGCCTCCGCAACAACCGCTGGGTGCTCAACGTTCATCCGACGATACCTTCGCCGGCAATGCTTTGGAGCTTAACTTAAGCCGCATTGAAGTCCCCGCGAAATTGGCCTCGCAAATCTACGCCGCCGATGATGCCATTGCGGACGATGGTCTGACTGATCTTAATGCCGCCGAAAGCGAAGCCGTCCCGTTCGAATCCGCAGCAGCAGTAATCAAGCCAGCCGTCAGACAGGTCGAAGATAATCGGGTGGTTGAACTTGCCTTCCATCCCACGCTTTCCAGGGCTGTCAACTTTGACGATGAAGGGGACGACGATGGGCTGTATTTGGTTCTGCAACCATTGAACGAGTCGGGAGAGATGGTTCCGGTGGCAGCGGATTTGTCCGTGGTCATTCTGGATCCGTCGCGAGAGAACGACGAGGCACGAATTGGGCGACGCAATTATTCAGCCAATGAAGTCAAGGCCAAGATGCAAGCCGCGGGTGTCAGTCAGGGCATCCATTTGAAGCTACCTTGGAACGGACCTGACCCACAAGCTGATCGCGTATTGGTGTTTGTCCGCTACACATTTCCGGACGGCCGCCAAGTGATCGGTGAAAAAACTTTCTTTGTAAGTGGTGAAGCCGGGGTTCGAACGGTTTGGGCTCCACGCAGCAGTCGTGGGAACGCGAACGACGCGTCGCCCGTCGTCACGGCATCCTACGAGGATGCCTCTGAGCATCAGCCCTAGACCGGAATGCGTCTCGGTGCATGAATGACACCATAAGAATCCCGGCCAGACGCTTGGATGTTTGGCACGGGCTCGCCCGTGTTTTTCTTCTCCTTACCAGCTTGCCGCCAATCGCAACCTGTTGATCGCTATCGAAGTATCCACCGCTTCCCTAGGCTTTTTAACTTCGAAAGGCGTCTACACGTCAGGCAGGTGCAAGCTGATAATTAAAGGGCACACGGGCGAGCCCGTGCCACCCTACGCCGTGACCCCAACTTTGTGAGTAAATTAGCCTCGCTTAGACAGAGAAAGAGTTGGGGACGGAAAGAGTTGGGGACAGAGCACGCTAACGGAAAGTCTTTGAAAAAAGCCAGGAAGCGTGCAAGGACTTGCTGATGGCGCCGTCTTTCTTGAACGTCCATTGCACGTTGAGACGGGGGATGAAATGGCAAAGCTACCCAGGCACGATGTTTTCCCACCCGATGACATCGCCTGTGTACACGTCATGAATCTTGCGGGGCTGACGCATGTTTGGTCCGACTTGTTCCGGCCAGACAGGAAACTGGTCGTCTTGGGTCATGAACTCGAATCAGATCAGGCTTTTCTTCTTGAATCTCGTTAACAATCTCCGTCGGCGCTCGGCATACGCTCATCCAACCGTTGTTTACCGTTGACAGTGTTTATGGACGAAAAACAAAAACGCGAGGAATTCACCCAAGAATGGCTGGATGCCGAGCCGTCGGTATCGGCTTATGTGTTCGCGTCGATCTCCGGATTTCACGATGCTGAAGATGTCGTTCAGCGGATCGCTCAGGAGCTGGCTCGTCGCTTTGACGAGTATGACTCGAGCCGCCCTTTTGTGGGGTGGGCCCTGTGGATCGCCAAATCACGGGTGATAGACTTCTACCGGGCTCAGGATCGTACGCGGGTTGTATTCTCGGACGAACTACTTGGGCATCTCGCCGACACGATCGCGAAACAGGCTGATGGTCGGAGCCATCGTCGCGAAGCGTTGCAAGCCTGTCTGGATGAACTCCCGCCAAGGTCGCGCCGGCTGCTCAATTTACGGTACGTCGAAGAACTGTCAGCCGCCGAGATGGCACAGGAAACCGGATCAACCAGCGGCTCGGTGCGGGTTTTGCTGTCGCGCATCCGGACAGCTCTCGCCAGTTGCATCGAGCGACGCCTGGCTATGGAGAATGCGTGATGTCCGTAGACGATGATTTCATCGATCGCATTCTCGAAGGAGCGGCGTCCGACGAGGAAGCCTCTGCGTTTCAAACGTGGCTGCAGGTTCCCGAGAATCTTGAACGGTATGCGCTGCGTTCTGAGTTGCATGCGGAATTGCGGCGATCTCTGCGGCGTAGACATATTCAGAAGAGTGCGCTGGAAGCGAGCACAGCTAGCCTCATCATTGGCTCAGCTTCGTCGCGGGGGAAGCTGCCCGCGCCGGTTTTCCACTCGCGACAGCTGTTGGCGCTAGTCGCAACTTTGCTCGTTACCGCAGCCTGCATACTGATCGTACTGCTTCAGCCTGAAGGAAGTAGCAATCCAGACTCAACGAACGCTTCCGTGGCGTCCGTTGTCAGTAGTGTGAACGGGGTTCTCAAGAAAGACGGTTTGCAATGGGACGAAACGCGAATCCCCAAAGGCGCATACGAATTGACGCAAGGACTGCTGAATTTACAGTTCGGTGGTGATGTCATGGTCTATGTGGAATCACCAGCCCGCTTCGACGCGGTCAGTGATGATCGTATCGTGCTGCATGGCGGGCGACTTTCAGCCCGAGTACCGCCCGAAGGAATCGGGTTTACTGTAGAGACTCCTGAAGCGGAAGTCGTTGACTTTGGAACGGAGTTCTCCGTCGATGTAGAAGGCGGCGCCAGCGAGGTTCATGTGTTTGACGGACTCGTGCGCGTCCATCCCGGCGGATCGAATCAGCGTGACACGTCAAGGCCCGTTGACCTTCAGGCTTCGCAGGCTGTCCGAATCACCGATGGGGCGGCCGAGCCTGAGGATATCTCCATCGCAACGGACAGGTTCATTCGCAATTTTGATGAATCGAGGCTGATCTATTTTCGCGCGGCCAAACGATTATCCCCCCTGGTTCACTACCGAATGCCAATCCGCGATCATGGGCTCGTCTCTAGCCCTCCCGAATACTCCGGCGTCGTTTTAACCGGAGACGGGAAACGTCCGCCGCACGCTCGCGGTGTGTTCGTCGGCGGTTCTCTGCGAGTCGGAGTTGACTCTACTGGTCGTGGAGGACGCGTTGATTCGCCGCCTGCGTTGAGCACAGGGCGATTCACGCTAGCCGTATTCGTGTATCTTGAAGCGCCCGCGCACAACGCGGTGGTTACCGCAAACCTGCATGATGGTCAGGGCAACTTTGGTTTATCTCTCAAGGATAACGGAACGCTGCAGGCCGTAGTCCGAAACAGAACTGGCGAGGTATCGTCCGTCACAGGTGACTCTCGCTTGCCGCTGAAGACATGGCGGCACGTGGTCGTGACTGTTGATGGTAAGCAATTACAGCTGTACGAAGACGGAAAACTCGCTGCTTCCGAGCCCTGTAATGAGTTGGCAGTTAGCGACTCCGATACGGTCTGGTTCGGTACGGACGCCAAAGCGACGCAGGTGTGGGACGGTCGGATCGACGAGGTGGTATTGTTTGACCGAGCGCTGACTTCAGAAGAAATCGCAGGGTTGTATCGCACCGCGCAAGAGGAGATTGCCCGATCACGATGACAATGGATTGAAACCTTAAAGATACGATGGGGGATTATGCTCCCTTCGCCAGGGCTGTTTCGCAGGTCTCAAAAATGCTTCGTTACGATTTCCGAGACGATCACGTTGTAGCCACAGTCACACAAAAATGTCCTGATCCATGCACCACGCAAAGAAACTCATGAACATATCGACGCGATTTCATCTCAGCATCGTTCTGATCCTCGCAAGCTGTTCTGGCCATCTGCTTGCAGCCGATGCGCGGCCCAATGTCGTGTTTTTGGCGGTCGACGACATGAATGACTTTGTCGGATGTCTTGAGTCACGTCCCAATGCGATCACCCCCAATATAGATCGGCTGGCTGCTCGCGGCGTGTGCTTTACCAATGCTCACACCGCTGGAGTGTTTTGTGCGCCCAGTCGTGCGGCTATCTTTTCCGGCCAGTACGCATCCACAACCGGATGCTATGAGACTCCGTACTACTTTGTGCATTATCCGGAGATCGTATCGCTGCAAATGAACTTTGCCAAAGCGGGTTACTCGACGCTGGGGGCTGGCAAGTTGTTTCATCACCCCGCTGGAGCTATCGACCAGCGCGGTTGGACAGAGTTCTTCCTGCGAAATCAATTCCAGCGTGAAGGCGGTTGGGCATTAGAATCTTGGAGCAGCGACACACCGGTGCCACAGCCTTTCCCGGCCAGCGTCTACAACCAAGGCAAAGAAATCACCGGTGGACTGTTCCTGGAATGGGGAGCGATTCGGAACGAACGAGAAGGCGAAATGGCCGACACCCTACGAGCCGACTGGGCGGTCGACCAACTGAAACGGAAACACGACAAGCCGTTTTTTCTGGCTTGCGGCTTTTATGCTCCTCATTACCCCAACTACTGTCCGCAAAAGTATTTTGATCTCTACGATCGAGACGCCATCGAGACTCCGGCGTTCAAAGAAGATGACTTGGCGGACCTGCCGGACAAGATTCGTAAGCAACGCCAGAACCGCAAAGCCCAGCACTACGACAAACTGGTCGCGATGGGAGCTTGGAAGGATGCTCTGCACGGATACCTTGCCTGCACCAGCTACGCCGACGCGATGGTCGGGCGGATTCTGGATGCGCTCGAATCAAGCCCCTATGCCGACAATACCATTGTCGTACTGTGGAGCGATCATGGTTATCACCTCGGCGAGAAAGGCCAGTGGGGCAAACACACCCTGTGGGAACGAACCTCGAACGTGCCGTTCGTGTGGGCCGGCCCCGGCGTAGCGAAAGGGGCCATGAGCGATGTGACAGTGAGCCTGATCGACATCTATCCGACACTCGTCGAGCAATGCAATTTGCCGGCACCTCAGCAGAAGCTGGAGGGCATTTCGCTGGCGTCCACACTGAGGCATCCCGACGGAGCCAACGATCGAACGGTTTATCTGCCCTTCATGAACCCAGGTGAATACGCGGTGATGAATCGCGATTGGCGCTACATCCACTACGACGACAGGAACCAGGAACTGTACAACGTTAAAGAGGATCCGCACGAGTGGAAAAACCTGGCTTCCGACCCGCAGTACGCGGACATCATCACCAGTCTGCGGAAATCAGCACCGACGGAATTCGCAGATCCGGAGGCCAAGCTCAACGCGCGCCGCGATCTGGTCGTCGAAGGCGAAACGTTCCACTGGGAAAGGGGCAAAGGCAACTACGTTCCCCATCCGAAGTATTTGCCGTACACCGATCCTGCAAAGAAGCAAGAGCTATCTAAGGAGGGTCGCTAAACAGTGAGCTATAAAACAGCAGAAGAGCTTTACGACCTCTCAATAGATCCGGACGAAGATACAAACCTGGTCGCTTCAGGCAAGCATAAGTCCGTACTTGCGGAAATGCGAAACCACCTCAAACACGCAGAAGCGAAAGCAATCGCGCAGCACCGGAAGTTGAGTCGAGACAAAAAATGAAACACTACATTGCACTCATGGGCGTGTTTTTCTTGAGTGCTGTCGCTGAGGCCTTCGAAAAGCAGTCAGCCGAGCGCAAACCGCAAGTCATCATCATTCTGGCCGACGATCTGGCTTAAGAGAATGTGGATTGTTACGGCACTGCTGAATGAGCGAACAATGAATATTGACCCCTCAAAGCACTTCGTAATGACCACCTTGGTCGTTGCATTGATGCACTTCGTGTGCGTGTGGGACGTGTATCTTTTGGCTCAAGAGCAACACGAACAACTGACCGAAGCGGATTCCGAAATCCTGTTCACGCGTCGAATCGCACCGCTGCTTCGTGAGAAGTGTCTTGGGTGCCATGGAAACAATCCCGATGAGATGGAAGGTGGGTTTGATGTTCGCTCCCTGAAGACTCTCACTGCGGGTGGTGATAGTGAAGAACCGGGCGTTGTGCCTGGAAAGCCTGAAGCCAGCTCGATCTATCTGGCTGCTCAACGCGAGGAGGCGTTGTTCTCGGCAATGCCGCCCAAGCAGGCGGAGAAACTCAATGGGCAGCAACTGATATGGCTTCATGACTGGATTAAGTCGGGAGCATTGTGGCCATCGCAGGAGCGGCAGGAATCGATCCGCAGAAAGTATGCAGAAGTCTGGTCCGTCGAAGACGGCGTCGTCGTGAAAACTTCCGGTGGTCTCTCACCGGATTGGACGAACCGAAAGTATGACCCGGCTGGACTTTGGGCGTACCAGCCTGTTGAACCACCGGATTTGACGAATCACGAGAGCAATCCGATTGATGTGTTGATTGAGCGAGCATTGCCTGACGGACTTGCGGTTGCGCCACGAGCCGATCGCCGGACGCTCATTCGAAGAGCCACATTTGATCTTACGGGCTTGCCGCCCACCCCCACGCAAGTAAGAGCTTTTTTGAACGATCAGAGTTCAGATCGCGAAGCCTTTGCGAAAGTTGTCGACCGGCTGCTGGAATCGCCCCACTACGGCGAACGAATGGCGCAGCACTGGCTGGATGTTGTTCGCTACGCCGATTCGTCTGGATTCGCAAACGATTACGAACGCGGCAACGCCTGGCGTTACCGGGATTATGTCGTACGGTCTTTCAATGACGACAAGCCTTACTGCGATTTTGTACGCGAGCAGATCGCCGGCGACGAAATCGGCCCCAACGATGCCGAGAAGATCATCGCCACGGGGTTCCTGCGAATGGGACCCTGGGAGCTGACGGGCATGGAAGTTGCAAAAGTTGCACGGCAAAGATTTCTTGACGATGTCACCAATAGTGTCGGTGAAACGTTTCTGGCTCACTCGCTGCAATGCGCTCGGTGTCACGATCACAAGTTCGATCCGCTGCCAACTCGCGACTATTACTCGATACAAGCCGTCTTCGCGACAACACAACTGGCCGAACGAAGCACAAAGTTCCTGAAACGGGAAAACACTTCTGGCTTCGACGAGCAGGAGTACCTCGAAAAAACACGAGAGGCTCATCAGAGAACGCTCTTGGAGCTTGATAACACGCTTTTGGCAAATGCCACCCAATGGTTTCGCGACCAGGGAGTTTCGTCGTCCAAATGGGACAACGAGGTCGAGAAACTGAAAGCCAATGGTCGTGACGGCCGGGTCTTCAACGCCGCCCGAACCGAGATGCAACAGGCGGGTGTTCCGGAAAGCGACTATCCGCCGAAACTCGTCGGTTTCACACCCCAACAGTTCGGGCGAGAGCGCGTGGCCCGGAAAGGGCTGGAGCGACTCGTGTGGGAGCTGGATCGTTACCAGCCCTACGCTCTTGCCGTTTATAACGGACTGACGGAGAGCCCAAAAGGCGTTTACTCTCCAACACGAGTTCCCCAGGATCGGCTAAAGACAGGCGAGTTGGAACAGACTGCGATCCTGAGCGGCGGCGATCCATTTTCGCCGAGCCAGCCTGTATCTCCTGGAACACTAAGCGTCATCAACGACCAGGTCTCTGCTGCGATCCCGGACGCGATTGAAGGCCGACGTACTGCATTTGCCGACTGGATCGCGGATCCAAAGAATCCGCTGACCACGCGAACCATCGTTAATCGCCTCTGGCTTTGGCACTTTGGCGAGCCCATCGCTGGGAACCCCAACAACTTCGGATCGACCGGCAAACGACCGACTCACCCGGAATTGCTCGACTGGTTGGCCGCTGCGTTTGTTGCCGACGGATGGTCGATGAAGGCGATGCATCGACGCATTATGGCCTCCGATGCATATTGCCGTTCGGCGCAACATCCGGATCCGAATCGGCAGAGCGAGCTTGATCCGCAAAGCGTTAGTTACGCTGCCTTCAAGCCGCGGCGTTTGACCGCCGAAGAATTGCGAGACTCGATGCTGGCCGTCTCGGGGGAACTTAACCCGACGCTCGGCGGCATTCCGTGTCGTCCCGAAATCAATCAGGAAGTCGCATTGCAGCCGCGACAAGTCATGGGAACGTTCGCGGCTGCGTGGACACCAAATCCGCTTCCCCAGCAACGGAACCGTCGATCGATCTACGTTCTGAGGCTTCGCGGCTTAATCGACCCCATGCTGGAAGTCTTCAATACGCCCGCGCCGGATTTCTCCTGCGAGAAGCGCGAAGCATCGACTGTCACTCCGCAGGTCTTCAGTCTCTTTAACGGGCAAAACACGCATTCCCGGGCGTTGTCGCTGGCCGCTCGCGTGTTGAAGGAAACCGAAAACGATCGAGCCGCAATCAAGCAATGTTTTCAGCTCGTACTTTCGCGTGAACCTGCGTCGGAAGAACTCGACGAATTTCTCGCGCACTGGCAAAAGACTGAGGAGTCGTTGTCCGAAGAACCGCCGGCTCGAACATCTCCACCGCTCGAAGTCGTCCGTAAAGCGGTCGAAGAAAACACCGGCGAACTGTTCACATTCACCGAGCGTCTCTATTCCAACACCGACTTTGTCCCCGATCTGCAACCAGCAGACGTCGACCGCCATACCAGAGCATTGTCTGATATCTGTCTTGTGATGCTGAATTCCAACGAGTTCATTTATGTCTATTAGTCGCACAGCGAACGCCACAAGTTTCAAAATTCATTCATTCACCTACAGCGTAGTGTGTGTTGCGAGTATCGTGCTCGTAACCGCACGCCCCGCACTTGCCACCGAAGCCGCGGTTGCTGCTAAACCCAATATCGTCTTCATCTTCGTCGACGATCAGGGCTATTACGATCTTGGTTGCTATGGCGCGACCGAAGTCAAGACGCCGCGGATTGACGCGATGGCCGACGAGGGAATTCGGTTTACGGATTAC
This sequence comes from bacterium, assembly GCA_024743355.1. Lineage (GTDB taxonomy): Bacteria > Planctomycetota > Planctomycetia > Pirellulales > Pirellulaceae > Aureliella. Next base: position 11,192 of record JANSWS010000017.1, on the reverse strand, counting down.
TATGCCGCCGCTCCTATCTGCAGTCCTTCTCGCGCTGGACTGTTGACGGGGTGTTACCCGCGACGTGTTGGCAACCACATCTGGGTGCATCGTGCAGACTCTTCATCTGGAATTCATCCGGATGAACTGACAATCGCTGAGCTGTTCCAACAGAACGGGTACGCGACCGCGTGCATCGGCAAATGGCATCTGGGATTCCACGAACCGTTTCTCCCACGCAACCAGGGATTCGACCACTACTTCGGCTTGCTGCACAATCTGGACCCGGTCGAGGTCGTCTATTTCGGCGACAAGGGCGTTCCGCTGATGCGGAATGACAAGATCATCAAGCGTCCAGCCGACCCGGCTGAGCTGACGAAGCTTTACACTGATGAAGCCATCGCCTTCATAGAGGAGAACGCGAACAAGCCATTTTTTCTCTATCTCCCGCACACCATGTTGCACAATCCGCTGGGCGTGAGCGAAGAATTCCAAGGGACGTCGCAGTGGGGAGAGTACGGCGACGCGATTCAGGAACTCGATCACAACGTTGGCCGCTTGTTCGACTGCCTGAAGCGACTCGACATCCACGACAATACCATTGTTATCTACGCCTCCGATAACGGGCGAGGTCCCGGTCGTACGCCGGAACAGAAGATTCGTGGACGCAAGCTCTCGACGTACGAAGGCGGCATTCGCGTACCGGCCATCGCCTGGGGACCAGGACTCGGATTGCAGATGGGCGCGGAGTCATCGGCTGCGATTCGCGCGATGGACTGGTACCCGTCGCTCGCCACGCTGGCCGGAATCAAAGTGCCGGAAGGTCCCGTGATCGATGGTCGCGACATCAGTCCTTTGCTAAAGGGAGAATCGGAGGTTGTTCCGGCTCCGGGGTTGGACAAATCTCTGAACGCGAAAGTTCCCTTGCGCCGTCGCTGGGATCCGCCTGGGGAATGGGAGCCGCTGATCAAACGCTGGGAGTACAACGACGCATTCTTCTATCACGGTAGTCAGGGGGCGCTGGCGGCGGTGCGTTGGAAGAATTGGAAGCTCTATTTGAATCCCAGCCTTGAACTTTACGACCTGTCGAAAGACCCAGGCGAATCGACGCTTGTCCGCGATGCCGATGTGGTTCGCAAGTTGCGTGGCATGGCGATTCTGTTTCAAGAAGAAATGCGGCTTGATACCCGGGCGGCGGGACGGGTGACGCCTCGACGAACCGATGGTAGAACCGAGATTCCTGCCGAGATCATCGATCGCGTGGACAGCAAGCTGGACGTGACCTTCGCAGTTTATGGCGATCGCACATTGGAGATGGACATCTACCGCCCCAAGGACAATTGGCGAACGCTGCCAGCCATCGTATGCATTCATGGTGGCGGTTGGCGTAAAGGCCAGAAGATCAACTTCCGCCATGTCGCGCAAGACTTGGCCGCGCGAGGGTTCGTAACAGCCTCAATCGACTATCGCTTGAGTGGCGAAGCTCCCTTCCCGGCCCATATCCACGACTGCAAAGCCGCCGTCAGATTTCTTCGAGCGAACGCCGGGGAGTATGGCATCGATCCGGACAGGATCGGCGCGATTGGGCATTCCGCTGGCGGCCACCTGGCCGCGTTGCTGGCAACCTCGGCTGGTGTGCAGGAACTTGAAGGCAAAGGCGACAATGCGGAAGTGAGCAGCGCCATTCAAGCGGTCGTCGCGATGGGCGGGCAAACTGATTTTCTCTCAGAGCGCAACGGCGAGATCTCACGCGAGAAAGAGATTTGGCAACAGTTTCTGGGCGGCTCACAGCAAGAGAAGCCTGCAACCTATCGACTCGCGTCTCCGCTGGTTCACGTCGACAAGACGGACCCGCCCTGCTGGATCATCACAGGTGAAAAAGACGATCCCAGCACACACGCCGATCAGTTTCGTGAACGCCTGGAGGAGTTGGGCATCCAATCGGAGCTGACGGTTATCAAGGATGCTCCGCATGCCTTTCTGACTACGCAAGTGTGGTTCGATGAGGCGATGGCAATCGCTGACAGGTTTTTCACGAAGACATTGAAATAGATACCTATCGACTAACTGGCGTGGAGACGAGGATATGAACAACCGCCGAGAATTTATGCATGGGCTGGGCGCGTCCCTGGGGGCGGTTGCGTTGTTGTCCTTACTTGCGGAGGACACGTCGGCCGATGAAAAGCAAAAGCCGCTCGCGCCGTGCAACGGCCACTTTCCCGCCAAAGCCAAAAACTGCATCTTCCTGATGATGGAAGGTGGTCCATCGCACATCGACACGTTCGATCCCAAGCCCAAGCTGAAGGATTTGCACCTTCAAGAATTCGTGCGCGAAGGCGAGCAGAAGTCCGCGATGGAAAGCGGCAAGCGCTACTATGTGCAAAGCCCATTCAAGTTCCGCAAACATGGACAAAGCGGGGCCACCATGGCTGACAACTGGGAACACCTGGCAACGGTCGCCGACGAGTTGTGTTTCTTTCGGGGTTGCCAGGTCGACAGTGTGAACCACCCGACCGCAATGTATCAGATGAACTGTGGCAATCGCTTTGGTGGTGATCCTGGGATTGGGGCGTGGGTTACTTACGGCCTGGGATCGGTCAATCAAGATCTCCCCGGCTTTCTGGTTTTGCCGGAAGTGTCGTATCCACAAGGCGGAGCGGCCAACTGGAGCAACGGTTACCTGCCGGCTTTCTATCAAGGCACGCCCTTACGCCCGACCGGATCGCCCATCCTTGATCTGCAGCCCCCGAAGCATATAACCCCCGATCGCCAACGCCGCAACCTGGATCTGCTCGCCCGCATGAACCAGCGTCATGCTCAGGAATATCCCGAGCACCAGGAGTTGTCAGCCCGAATTGAAAGCTATGAACTGGCTTTTCGGATGCAGACGGAAGTCCCCGATGCGATCGACTTGTCCGGTGAGACTCAGAAAACCCGTTCGATGTACGGCATCGGCAACGACGCGACCGATGCGTTCGGACGCAAATGTCTATTGGCACGCAAGATGGTCGAAAAAGGCGTTCGATTCGTGCAGCTCTACAATGGCACCTGGGACAGTCACGACTACATCGAACGCGCGCATGGGAATCTTGTTCGCGGAGTTGATCAACCGATTGCCGCCCTGATCACCGATCTGAAAGCCCGTGGCTTGCTGGACAGCACGCTTATCGTGTGGTGCGGAGAATTCGGACGAACGCCCGACAATGGTGTTCGAGGTGGTACAGCCTACGGACGCGACCATAATCCCAACGCCATGACCATCTGGCTGGCTGGCGGTGGCTGCAATGCGGGCCACACAATCGGAGCCACCGACGAAACCGGCATGACAGCCGTTGAGGATGTCCACCATGTCCGTGACTTCCACGTCACGCTGCTCAGGCTGCTGGGGCTAGATGACAACAAATTGACGTATTACCACGCCGGACGCTTCAAACAGCTCAGCCAGTTCGGCGGCAAGGTCATTGAGAAACTGATCGCGTAAGTGCAAGCAGCACTGATCACAGAAGAGTAAGAGGAAAAGGACAGACAGTAGATGCGTTTTACACTCGTACTATCAATCGTCGCCGGCGCGATCATGTCGCTTTCCACACAATCGGCCTGCGCAGCGGCAGAGCCGGATAAGCCGATGAACGTTCTGCTGCTGATCGTGGACGATCTCAACACATGGTTGCTTGAAGATCCCACTCGCTACTCGGGCAAGGTTGTCGCTCCGAACATCCAGCGGCTGGCGAAACAGGGCGTGCTGTTTCACAACGCCTATACGGCCAGCCCAGTTTGCTCGCCTTCCCGGACGGCGTTCCTTTCGGGAGTCGCGCCCTGGAAATCGGGCGTGTCGCGCAACGGAGTCCAGGTCGGCGACAGCAAAGTCCTACAGGACGTTCCTTCGTTGTTCAGGACATTTCAGGATCAGGGGTACTGGATCGGTTCGTTCGGCAAGGTAACGCACGGATACGACACCGGCGTGAAGTACAACGCATCGATGAACCACAAACGAACTCCGCCGCCGCCAGCTGCTCCACTCAACGGCATTGCTCAAAGCGCCGGTGGCAAGCTCACGGAGCGCGATTGGGGAGCGACTCACCTCAACGAAAACGAAATGAGCGACAAGCGGCTGGCCGACGCCGCAATCGAAGCACTTGCGCGAAAACACGACAAGCCATTCTTCATCGCTTGCGGTCTGTTTCATCCGCACTATCCGTGGTACGTCCCGCAGAAGTATCTCGACCTTTATCCGCTAGATGAGATCGAGCTACCACCGATCAAGGCCGACGATCTGAACGACGTTCCTGATTTTGGCCAGCATCTGGTCAACCTCGGCTGGGATGAGCAAGTCCGCGACAAGGGTCTGGTCAAGGAAGCGATCCGCGGTTACCTGGCCAGTGTCACTTTCTCCGACGTCCACATGGGACGAGTCCTCAAGGCACTCGACGAAAGCCCGCACCGTGACAACACCATCGTGATCCTGATCAGCGACCACGGGTTTCATCTCGGCGAGAAACAGAACTGGACGAAGGGGACGCTGTGGGAAGAAGCGACTGACAGCGTGATGATGTGGCGTGTACCAGGAGTGACTCAGCCCAATCAAATCTGCACGCGGCCGGTGTCTCTACTCGACATTTACCCGACCCTAGTGGATCTGACAGGCATGGAAAAGCCGAATCATCTCGACGGGCATTCCTTGCTGCCATTACTGAAAGACGTTCGAGCCCCGCGGTCTCAACCGGCAATCACTGTCTACGACGGGCACATGTCTGTGCGCACTGAGACCGCACGGTTCATCCGCTACTGGGACGGTAGCAGCGAACTATATGATCGCCAGAGCGACCCTCATGAATGGACGAATCAAACAAGCAATCCGCAATTTGCGCCATTGAAAACGAGGCTCGTGGGACTGCTTCCACCAGAAGAAGAAATCATCGAGCCCTTGCCGAGTCGGCAGGCCGGTGCCGTCAATTCAACACCCCGCAAGCCAAAGCCTAAGCGCAACAAAAAGACAGGTAACACCGCGAAGCCCAACATCGTGCTGCTGTTTATCGACGACTGGGCCTGGAACGGCTCGCCAGTCCCCATGAATGACGGCATTGCAAACTCGCGGATGCCGATCTTGCAGATGCCAAATGTTGAGCGACTGGCTCGCGAGGGAATGAAGTTCACCAACGCGTATGCGTCGCCGCAGTGTTCACCGTCGCGAGTTTGCGTGCAGACCGGACAGTCCTCGCCGCGGAGTGGTTTTACTGTGTTCATGAATGACCGCGGACAGGACTACTTCGACGAAAGAGGCTACCCCGACTTCCCAGTAATTCCCTGCGTTTCAGACATGACGCTTGACAGCGACGCGGTCACGATCCCCGAAGCCCTAAAGCCGCTCGGTTATGTCAGCGCCCACATTGGCAAATGGCACATGCGCGGCGATCCCGGGGACGAGGGCTATGTGCTGCACGATGGCGACACCAGTAACACCCCAGGCAACACGCTCCCCGCCGGTGCAAACCAACGTCTACCGGACGACCTGACCGATCCCAAGCTGATGTTCAGTGTCACCGACAAAGCGCTTAGTTTCATAAGTGAGCAGGCTGAAGCCGGCCAGCCGTTTTATTTGCAGATCTCCCACTACGCGATGCACGAAGGTCGCGAATGCCTGCCAGCCACACGCGAGAAATACGCGCGACACCCACTTGTGCAGGCTTACTACCGGAACATCGGTAAGACGGCCGAGACCGTGAAACGCAAGGAGGATCCGGCCATCTGGCTGGGCATGGGCGAAGACCTCGACGGACGCATCGGAGCCGTGCTTAACCGAATTAGCGAGCTGGGAATCGAGGACAATACGTATGTCGTGTTAGTATCGGATAACGGTTACCGTCACAAGGAACTCCAGTTGACGCAGGGGCTGACACAGCCGCACCACGCCGCCAAGTGGTGGGTCTGGCAGGGCGGCATCCGTGTTCCCATGATCGTCCGAGGGCCCGGCATCTCGGCAGGCTCGGTATTCAACGCTAATGTCGTCAATTACGACTTCCTGCCAACCTTCGTCGAGTGGGCCGGTGGTGATCCGTCCACACTGAAGAACATCGACGGTGTCAGTCTCGCATCTTACATGACAGGGAAGCCGCCGACCGAGGCTTTCCTGAAGCGAAATCTCTATTTTCACTACCCGCACTACCGTACCAGCCTGCCGCATTCCGCCGTCGTCTCGGGTAGTCGCAAGCTGCTGCATTTCTACGAGCGACCAGACATCCCGATGCTCTTCGACCTAAATGACGATATGGGTGAAGCCCACAACATCGCGTCAACACGCCCGGATGAACACCGCCGCCTTTATCATGAGATGATGGGGTACTTCGAGAAAGTCGGCGCCCGCATTCCGAAAATCAATCCGAACTATGACGCTGACGCCTACAGGAACTCGCCGGAGTACGAGAAACGCGTCCAGTGGGGGCCTTTTGAAGGCAGCAGGCAACTTGAAGAGGACGAGAGTAGCCTTCAGCGGTAGGCACGCCGCCCGCGCGAACGGCAGCTTTTTCTGGCTGAGCTCCGTACCATACGGCGACTGTGTGGCGACTTTTTGTCGACAGCGACGTGTTTTATCCTGAGTGCATTTCCCAACTTCCCCAGCCACTCCGCGTTGGCCTACCTGACCTGTGGGCGGGCGGCTGGTAAACTCTTGGACACGGTACGCTAGGCCCAATACCCTTCAATACGGTCCGCCGCCTGTTTTCTTGGTAGAGCGTTTTCCACAAGAAGTCCATACGGCGGCACCCGAGGCTAACGCTTTTCGGCTAATCCATTGAACGGTATTGACAATAGACCATACATTGCAAACAAACGGGCGGAAGCTGCACACAGCGGGACTGTGGACAAATCTTCCGCTGCCTTCTTTAGCCTTTCTCGATTTATCCATGAATCAGTCTGAATCACGCACAGAAACAGCAACGCTGAAAGATAACATCCGTAAAGCGGCGCATGCCAATCGACGGGAGCAGCCCAACAAGGATGAAGTCAGCCAGAAGATCGTGTCCAACTTCATGGCGCTGCCAGAATACGCAGCATCCCAAACCGTGATGTTTTACGTGGATGTCCGCGACGAAGTCAGGACGCGGCACGCATTGCCCGAGGCAATCCAAGGCGACAAGCGGATCGTAATCCCCTACTGCGTTGACGGAGAGTTGGAGTTGTTTCACCTGGAATCCATGGATGAGTTGGAAATCGGCATGTACAAGATCCTCGAGCCACGTCAGGACTTGCGACAAGTGCCTGAGAAGCGGCTGACGCCGCAGGATCTCGATTTGATCATGGTGCCCGGAGTGGCCTTTGATCGCAATGGTGGCCGAACGGGGCACGGCAAGGGATATTACGACAAACTTCTCGAGCACGCGCCCGCCACCACGCCGCTGGTTGCACTCGCCTTCGAGTGTCAGCTATTCCCAGAGATCCCCTGTGAAGCGCATGACATCTACATGGACAAGGTCGTTACGGAGGCCGCTACCTACCAAGGGCGAGGACGCACTGGACCGTCCACGGCGTGATGGCACCGGCGCTGGCGACGCTTGCCCAGCAAGGCAGCCTGGCTTCCTTCTAACTCGCACAAATTAGCTGAATACATGTCCCAAGATCGCAACGCAATTGTCGAAGACACTTACGCGGAAGGATTTCGCAGTATTTACGCGGAATTCCTGGTAACTGCTCGAGACCGGACCTGGCTCGATCACTGTTGTCATGCGGTTACGGGGCATGCCAGCAGCACTATCCTGTGTGACAGTGAAGCCGGCGTTTCTCGAATTTTGGACGGCACCTCGGCTGGTCAGGAAACTCCTGACGGTCGCCTGGGAGCCGTAATCCAAGTGCACGTGCCCAGGTTTCGCAAGGACCGAGAACAGCATCTGGAGAAAGTTCTGTTGGCCAGAATCAGTCAGAACGTGTTGACATGCCCCACGGCTCGCTGCTTCAACCGGTTGGATACTGAGAATTACTTCAAGCTGGGGAGGAAGGTCGCTTTTTTTGGAGACGGTCACCAGTTCCGAGACGCCAGGCACGGTACGAAGGGCTGGGTTATCCCAACCATGGGCGGTGAATTTTACCTGACGCGTCGCTTCGGATTCTCAGACGGGGTCATGGGAGGAAATCTGTGGTTCATGGCGGATTCCGAGGATCATGCCATCGCGGCCGCGGAGCGAGCGGTAGAGGCCGTGAATGAATGCGACGACAGTGTCCTGACTTTCCCAGGTGGCATCGCGGCCAGTGCCTCCAAGGCGGGCAGCCGCTACAGCTTTTTGATCGCCAGTACCTTTGCGGAATATTGTCCAACCTTGAAGGGCTCGCCCTCGGTACAGTCCCGTGTGCCGGAAGGCGTGAGCTCGATTATGGAAATCGTAATCAATGGCAGTTCATTGGAAAGTGTCGCCACCGCCACCTATGCGGCAATCGACCGTTCTTGGAACTCCCCAGGTTTAATCAAAATATCAGCCGGTAACTACGCAGGCCGATTGGGCAAGAGTTTCATCTACCTGCATCCCGATCGCCAACCCCAGACCTAAGAGACCAGTACCTAAGAGAGCAGACGCTAAGAGACCAGTCCAAGAACATCCGAAAACCGTTAGCCGCCTTGGCGTTAGCCGCGGTTCTCTTCGGTTTTCGGATAGGCTCCGAAGAGACCAGACCTAATAGACCAGAGTCTTAAAGCCGTGGCGAAGCTGCCAATCACCAAATAAGACAAATAGAGCCAGCCTATGCCCATCGAAACGCTATGCTCAGGATGTGGACAAACACTAGCCGTCGATGATCAACATGCGGGGAAAAAGGCACGCTGTCCCGCCTGCGGACAGATCTACACCGTCCCCTTGCTTACCCCGGCATCTTACGACTCGATGCAAGCCTCTGGTTCCATGGGCGATTCAGGACTGGGGACCACTTCGGACGAACTATCAACGCATCCCAGCCTGGCAGCCACCACTGCTGGATCGCCCCTCGATCGCGTTGCGAGCAGCCATCACATAGTCGACGAATTCTGGTTGGAAACGGCAAGCGGCGATCAATATGGACCCGTCGATCGCAGCAATCTGAACCGCTGGTTTGAAGAGGGTCGGGTCGGCCAGGGATACCGCATTCGACAGGGAGTAAACGGTCCCTGGCAAGCGGCGGACTTGTTTCGGCCAACCGCCGCAAATCCCTACGCATCCTACACCGCCTCCGCAGCAACGTCATCGCAGTCCACGTATTCTCAGTCCCCTCCCGGGAATTCTCCCTACTCACCGTCCGGCGGCAGTCTGCAATTTCAGAAAGGCGATCCCAGCGGACTGATACTGACGATGGGAATCCTGTCCTGGATTTTCTTCTTGCTGGGTTGCGTTCCCATCAGTTGGATCCCGGGGCTGATTGCCTGGCTGCGGGGTGGCACCGCGCTTCAGGAAATCCGCAACGGTATCACGGATCCAACAAATACTTCCTTGGTGCAAGTCGGATACTACCTGGGGATGGTCAACGTGATCATCACCCTGCTAGCCGTCATCGCGATTGCGGCCTTTACGGCAATTGCCATCATCGTCGGCTAGCCAGCTTAACTCCGATGAAGGCTTTTGCTTTCGCACTAGGAACTCACCTATTTATTGGCGATAATGCGATGAAAGTGTAGTTTCACCTCCCGATCAACGACACGTCGCACGCCTTCGACCAGGCACTTCGGCTCATTTTCTTGTTGTCCGATTTCAATGATCTCATCCAGTTTGGTGCCAGGCGCAACGGAAAACGTCCGTTGGTTGATCGTCTGATTCCCCGCGTCCAACTCGGGAATGATGAAATGGCAGGTGGCGCCAAAGGTCAGCATGCGGGCTGCAAACGCGTCGTGGTAGGGCCGAAATCCCGGAAAGCCGGGGAGTAGCCCATGGTGCAGATTGATGATCCGCCCGCCGGCGAATTTCCAGCAAGTATCCGGGGGCAGAATACGCATGTAGCGCGCTAAGACCACGTAATCCACGGCATAGCGGTCCAGCAATTGGACCAGTTCGTCGTCATTGGAGATTCCCTGCGAATCGCCGATATTATGCCAGGGAATGTCGAACTCCTCGGCAAGCCCGGCGCAGCGTTGGCGATTGCCGATCATTACGGCCACATCGGCTTGAATGACGCCTTCTTGCACGGCCTGCAGAACGGCGCGGGGCGTTGCCTGTTGATAGGTAGTACAGATCGCGATCTTGGCTCGTCGCCCTTGCCTGGCAGGCGGATCCGGAGACCATACACGAATCGATAAAGCCTTATCCTGTCCAATCTGGGTCATCACTTCCCGAATCGTTTGCCATGCGCCGGGTTCGATATTGGCACGACACATCATGGCAAAGACTTGCGCCTCGTCATGATCGTACATCTGAATCTCGGCAATACTGCCACCCTGAGCCGTGAGCAGGTGGATGATCGGGTCAGCCAAGCCAACATTGTCGGGACCAACGGCTGTTACAACTATTTCCATCGATGACCTTCAGAAATCATATTTGCAAAACTCGCCACCCGCTGTCGTAACGGCGGGACGACGCAGGTCGGAGCGGCTGGCATCGCAGGCTTGGGTAGCCGCGCGAATATCCATCGATTCCCGCTGCGTTAGGCTGCGGAGGGCTCACTAATCATATCGACTCACGCTAAAATGCAGCAGTCCGCTTCCGCAGCACACGAATCTGTCCGAAAACCATTAGCCGCTTTGGCGCGAGCTGCGGTTCTATTGGGTTTTCGGTAGGTTCTACGTGCCTGTGGCGTGAGAGCGGGAAATAGCTTTCACAGTCGGACCTGTGAGAGGGACCTGACTTTTCAATCCGGAGAAGTGTTCATGGGAAACCTGGCAGCAATTCCCAATACTGTACGTCGGGAGGATGTCCCGCCGGGCGACTGTCTGTGTGACTATTGTGCGGCAAAGTGTTGCAAGTACTTTGCATTGCCCATCGATACGCCCGATACGGTGAAGGACTTCGACTACATGCGATGGTTCCTGCTGCACGACCGCGCGACCGTGTTCGTGGAAGAGGAAAGCTGGTATCTGCTGGTACACACTACTTGCAAACACCTCCAGCCAGATAATCGCTGCGGAATCTACGAAACGCGACCTGAGATTTGTCGCGAATACTCCACAGACAATTGTGAATACGACGAAGACACTTGCTACGAGAAGTACTTTGAAACTCCCGAACAGGTAGCGGAATATGTCGAAGCCACACTGTTGCAAGGCAGCTCGA
>JANSWS010000149.1 GCA_024743355.1 bacterium | reverse complement strand
TCGGGCGAGACGTTCGACACAAAATGCCGGCCTGAAAGGCCCTGAACAAACTAGCCCAAGGCAAAGGCAATGCTCAATTCGACGCGCAGCGTAGTCCAGCATTGCCGCCCCCCTAGGAATGCTCGATGGCGACTGAAACTAACTCACTCGCTAGCGCGTCGTGCTTGTATTTTCGGGCGAGACGTTCGACATAAAATGCCGGCCTGAAAGGCCCTGAACAAACTAGCCCAGGGCAAAGGCAATGCTCAATCCGACGCGCAGCGTAGTCCAGCATTGCCGCCGCCCTGGGAATGCTCGATGGCGACTGAAACTAACTCACTCGCTAGCGCGTCGTGCTTGTATTTTCGGGCGAGACGTTCGACACAAAATGCCGGCCTGAAAGGCCCTGAACAAACCAGCCCAGGGCAAAGGCAATGCACAATTCGACGCGCGGCGTAGTCCAGCATTGCCGCCGCCCTGGGGATGCGTCGGACGAACAAGCATCGCCCTGAAGGGGCAAAACATAGGGCATTGAGGGTTTGGGCCGGCCGGTCCATATTGCCGAAGCTGCCTCGGAATGCATGCTGAGCCGGCTGCGTCTCGATCTCAGCAGAGCGCTGCCGACAGTTAGGGTCTGACCCTACTTATTGTTGCTACCGACCGGTAGCTGGCGCAACCGGCAGGGGGCCTTGTCGGCATTTCATGCCTATCCCTGCCCAAGCTTCGCAAATCTCGCGGCTGCAAACGGCTTCTCATGCTCTGCGCGTTCCACTTCTGGCAATTTGCAAGCTTCTTGGACTTGTTGCATCGTCCACTACCCTAACATTTCTGTGTGCTTACGGTTGTGACTGCCGCAAATATTGCCCGACGAACTCAATGGCTTGAATGCCATCATCGAAGATGCCACCAAAATGGACGAAGCCATGCAGCATGCCTTCGAAAGTCTTCAGCGTGACTTGATTTCCGGCCACTCGCAGGCTGTGTGCGAAGTGTTCTGCCTCGCTCCGCAGGACATCGTATTCAGCAGTCAAAATCAAGCTCGGTGGTAGATCTTCCAGTTGCTGATTCAAAATTGCCGCAAATGGCGCCGCTTGAATGGTGGCTGGCGAGAGATCGCCCAGGTATTGCTTCCAAAACCATTCCATAGAATCTCGGGTCAGCATGTGGTCGACGCCATAGTCTCGGTAGGACTGCGTTTGAAAATCAGGTTGTATAACGGGGTAGACGAGAATTTGGCAATTGAGTTTGGGCCCATTCTCGTCGCGTGCTTTGATGGCGACTGCTGCGGCCAAATTGCCTCCCGCACTGTCTCCAGCCACTGACAAGCGCTCCGCGTCGATACCCAGCTGCTCAGCTTGTTCTGCCACAAAGCGAGTCGCCAGATAGCAGTCATCAAAGGCCGCGGGGTAGCGAGCTTCCGGCGCTAAACGGTAGTCGACTGAGATAACCACACTGCCAGACTGCTGTGAGAGGCGACGACAAAGGGCATCGTGAGTGTCTAGATTTCCCAGCACCCAGCCCCCGCCATGGAAATACACGATGGCGGGCAAGCATTCTGCTGCCTCCGGTCGGTACAGTCGCGCGTTTAACTCGGAATGAATCGAGAATTGCTGGACCTGGGCCAACTCGGGACCCGTGCCAAACATATCCGTGAAGCTATTGAAGATCTGGCGACTTTCATCGACTGGCAATTCGCTCCAGCCGGGCGCGTCGTTGTCAGCAATCTCCTTCAGAAGAGCTTTGGCGGTTGGGTGTAGAGGCATATGGCGGACTTTCAATGGATTTCTTGATGCGATAACCCACAGCCTATTCAAGCATGCGTTTTTGGCAATCGGATGCAGAGAGGACCGGGTGATCAGCCGGTTGGCGTTAGCCACGGTTCTACCGCGTTTGACGTAATCGCAGGATGGTCATCGGCCTTCAGCGAGTTTATCCAGTGGCGAGCCACGTTTGCGCTTTCGGGCCAATGGCAGCGGTGCGGCGCGAGCCGCCCGGCACTTCACAGCGAATTCGTGGCTGCGGCCGTACGGCTTGCGCCGTTACGCTACCAAAGTAAGTGCTATTAGGCTGACGTCGGGCGCGGATATGAGCAGGGCTGATATAAGTTCATATCCGCTGTCAAACGCGGTGCGATTGCTACAGGCTGCCCCTAGGCAATGTAGCTTACCGAGAGTTTGACCTTCGAAAACGTGAAGCGTTCACGGCCTGGTCCACAGCGAGGTAAATCCAGTGATAAGATCCCAGTTTCCTTGTGTACGCGAGTTCGCTGATCGAGTGCCAGGCTCATCCGAGGCAGAGTGCTGCCATTGAAAACAACTTCTATGCAGATCCATACAGTTTGTGATGCAAGGGGATTCCTTGGTCTAAAAGAATGCTGGAATCAGCTAGCTGCCGGGAATCCTTTTCGTAGTTGGGAGTGGATGCACAGCTGGTGGCATACCCTGGGCGGAGCCAGCCATCACCAATTGATGCTGCTGAAGGTCTGTGACGCAGGCGGTCAAGTCATTGGCCTGGCGCCCTGGTATGTGGATAGAACGCTGGCTCGCGGAAATGTAATTCGCATGCTTGGTTCTGGAAAGGCAACTTCCGACTACCAGGACATTCTGTGTGTAGCCTCTGCTGAAAGCGACGTAGCTTCCGCGCTCGCCAGCTGGCTAACGAATTCAGGCGGGAATGCGAGCAGCCCTAAATTGCACTGGGACCTGCTTGACGTGGACGGAGTGTCATCAGGCACCGGTTGCGTGCCGCAGTTGATGCACTTGCTCGAGCAGCAAGGTTGCACGGTCGAGAAGTCTGCTGCCGAATCCTGTTGGAGAATCCAGTTGGGCAATGGCTGGGACAACTATCTGGCCGGTCTGAAATCGGATTATCGATATAAGTTGCGGAAGCTAAGCCGGCGATATATCGACAGTGGACGGCTCGTATGGAGTCATGCCGAGACAGATTCGGAGCGACTACGGTATCTAGAGTCCTTGTACCGATTGCATACGGCCCGTCGCCAGTCGTTGGGCTGTTCCGGCTGCTTTGCATTTCCCGGCTTCGCCGAATTCATGCAGCATGTTGGGGAGCTTTTCGCAGACAAGCAGCAATTATGGCTCACGCAACTGGAGATCGATGGCGAAGTGGTGGCTAATGCGATTGCAATCCATGCCGGCGATACGGCCTATCTGTACCAGTCAGGCTTTGATCCTCAATGGTCGCAGGCCAATCCAGGTTGGTTGCAAAGCATGTGCTTAATTCGTGATGCCATCGACCATGGATGCCAGGTATTCGATTTCTTGCGCGGTGATGAGCCCTACAAGAAACATCTCGGCGGCGAGCCTGAGTCGCTGTTCCGCTGGCGGGCGACGGGAAATAGCAAATGGTCGCAAACTCGCTCGCGGCTCATTTCGGTTGTCCGAAACCGGCTTTCGAATGCCGCTAGCTTGACACATGGCCTGAGCTCTTGGACCGCGCCAATAACTACGAGCCAACGTATACAGTCTTGATGTTGGTGAATTCTCGAATGCCAAACTCGCTCAGTTCGCGACCGTAGCCTGAGAGCTTAATTCCGCCAAAAGGAAGATGCGGATCGGATTGTACGATCTCGTTGATAAACACGGAGCCGCATTCCAGCTTGGCCGCGAGCTGTTGTCCTCGCTGATGATCCGCTGTCCAGATGCTGGCCCCCAAGCCAAATCTTGATTGGTTGGCCAATTCCAGAATGCACGTGTCGTCATCAGGAACGGCCGTAATTGCCGCGACAGGTCCAAACGTCTCCTCATCGAAAGCTGCCATGCCAGGTTTGACGTTTGCCAATATTGTTGGCGGATAGAAGAAGCCGGAATTCGAAGGGCGATTTCCGCCGCAGATCAGAATCGCTCCCTGTTGTAGGGAGCGAGTTACTTGGTCATGCAACTGTTCTACCAGGTCGCCGCGGGCCAAGGGGCCGATATCCGTGTCCGGCAGCCGTGGGTCGCCAACTCGCAATTTTTGCATCGCTTCCGAGAAGCGACGGACAAACTCATCATAAATGCGCTCTGCGACCAAGAATCTCTTGGCGGCGATGCAACTCTGTCCGGCATTGATTGTCCGAGCCTGAATTGCCTTGGCAATCGTCACATCCAAGTCAGCATCGGCCAGTACGATAAAGGGATCGGATCCGCCCAACTCGAGCACGGATTTTTTGATCCGCCGGGCCGCGGCGGATGCGACAATAGAAGCCGCACGTTCGCTGCCCGTCAACGAGATTGCTTGTAGCTTCGGGTGATCCAATACAATTTCGACTTGTTCATGTCCGATCAGCAAGTTTGTGAATACTCCTGGGGGAAATCCTGCTTCGGAAAAGACTTGCTCCATTCTGCAGCCGCAACCTGGGACATTGGCGGCATGCTTTAGCAATACAACATTGCCTGCCGCAATTGCCGGAACCGCTTGCCGGAATACCTGCCACAAGGGGAAATTCCATGGCATGACCGCCAGCACCATCCCCAGCGGATCAAAGCGGACGTAGGTCGGTAGGTCTTTCCAATGAACTTCTTGTGGCTGCAACATCGTCGCAGCCTGCTCGGCGTAGAAATGGGCGACATAGCTGCATTTTTCTACCTCGGCTCGCGACTGCCCTAATGGCTTACCCATTTCCTGAGTAATCAAACTGGCCAGTTCGTCCAAGTTGTCCATCAAGGATCGGCCGAGTTGGGTCAGCGCTTTTGCCCGCTCGGCGGGAGACGTTAGCCGCCAAGTATCGTATGCGGAGGCGGCGAACTCGAGTCGGTCTGCGAGCTGCTCTTGGTTGAGCATTGCGTAAACGCGAATCCGATTGCCGGTGGTGGGGTCGATCGACTGCATCATTCTGACTTTGCGAGCTAAGTACTGATTCGAAGAGAACAATTTGTGGTAGGATAATTTCGTAAGTCGTTAGCGATTCGGCCTGGTGCAGGCTCATCATACAACTCTGTGAGCTCTTCGCGCCCCGATGTGAGCTAATCGCTCCGGGCAACCAAATCGGCCGCTAATGCAACACTACCTGAATTCATCCAGCCCGACCACCACGTCTGGCTCGGAGATAAACCCACCGGGCTCGACTTTCTGCTTCAGCCCATCGCTCGCCTTAAACCCATGCTTTTTTGCTCTCCATCGCCCGCTTTTGAGTAGAACAAGCGCCATGTCGTCAAGAATTATTTTGAACCTACCGGAGCCCTGCGCTGTTCTCTGTATGAGAGGGCGATCTTATTGCCGATTGCTTTTGGGATTGATGCTTTGCCTGTTCGCGCTGCCAGTGCCATCGTTGGGACAATCACCCGATCGACGCGCTGCTGAGTGGGCCATTCTGGTTGGCGGACGGGTGCGGATAAATGAGCAATCAAATTGGCTCGATGATGTGGCGGAGTTGCCGGCCGAAGACTTCCAAGTGCAAGGCATGGACTTGGTAGGCACTAATATTCTGCCTCCGGATATGGGTTGGCTACATGGGCTCCAGCAATTGCGGGTCGTGCATCTGCCTGGTCCGATGTGGAATCCAAGGGCTGGCAGTAGCACCGATTACAGCGACGAGCTGGGGAGGCTAGCGGAACTGCCAAAATTGGAAATTATCACGTTCAGTCCGACCTACTTGAGAGACATCAAATTCAATGACGCCGGAATCCAAGCCATCGCGCCGCTGCGCGACTGTTTGCTTGAGTTGAGTGTGGAAAATACGCATGTTACCGGCAAGCATCTTGGCGAACTCCGCTCACTCAAGCGACTCAATCTGGCGTCTTGTCCGATTAACGATCAAGGCCTGCAGGCGATTGGCGAGTTGACAGCTCTCAAGAAATTGTTGCTCCGCGACGCGCTGATTACTGACGAAGGGCTGCAAAATCTGCGAGTCCTAGGCGACTTGGAGCACTTGGATTTGGGCGGGACTGGAGTCAGCGATGACGGCCTAGCCGCATTGAGCGCAATGCGGCGGCTGAGGAAGCTAAGTCTTGCTGGGACGCAGGTCACGGACATAGGCATGCAGAACCTGATCGAACTCGATCAGCTGGAGCAACTTGATCTGTATGGGACGGGACTGACCAGTGCCGGTCTAGAGATCCTAAAAGGGCTGAAGCGACTGCGCTATGTTGACTTGCGTTACACACGTGCCGCGAGTTCGGCAGTCAATGCGCTGCGCGAGGCTCTGCCCACATGTCGCATTGAATTCGTTGACATGCAAGTTCGACCGGAGATACCAAGCCACTTGGACTTGCTTTTGGGCGATGTTGATGATGTCACCCTTGCGGATTGGATTCGACAATTGGGCGGCAGCTGTCGACTGCAAGAGCAGCGTCTGGTCGCGGTGTCTTTGGCGTCTACGAATGTTAACGATCGATTGTTGGCCAACCTGTCTTCGGCGGAACTCCTACAAGAGCTCGACTTGCAGTACACCGAAGTCAGCGATCTCGGTTTGAGTGCCCTGCGCGGGCTGACCAAGCTTCGTCGCCTCAATTTAAGCGGCACCGATATCTCCGATCAAGGTTTGAGCGAGCTGCAGCGTATGAGCGAACTCAGAGAACTGGACTTGTCGCATACTTTGCTCAAGGGGGACGGATTGCAGTCGTTGAAATCAGTGGGAATCCAGCATTTGTCGTTGGCCGGCGTGCCGATCACCGAGTCCGGATTACAGCATTTGCAGTCATTCTCAGACTTGCGCAGTCTGAGTCTGGCCTACACACCCATTGAAGATTCGTGGCTGGCCTCGCTGTCTAAGTTAGGCAGGCTCAGGACCTTGGATTTGGGGGGCACGCACATCGGTGACACGGGATTGGCAACGCTGAAGAGCTTGGAGCAAATTCAATCCTTGTCGCTGGATTACACCCGCGTTACCGATCGTGGATTGAAGAGCGTCGTCGCCTTAACTGGCCTGCAGCATCTTTCACTCATTCGTACACGTGTGAAAGATGAAGGTTTGGAATTCATTGCTCGGCTGAAAGGATTGCAATCGCTCAATCTTGACTATACCGATATTGGCGATGCAGGGCTGGCACATCTGGTTGCATTGGCAGAATTAAAGGAGCTGCGTCTGGATAGTACGCATGCCGGCCCACTCGCAGCTGAATATCTGGGGCAAATGAAAAGTCTTGAGCGACTCGATCTTTATCACACCTTGGTTCCAGAATCCGCCTATCGCGAGCTCAAACAAGCATTAGAAAACTGTGAAATCATTTGGGAAGCGGACTCGAGTTCCTCGTTGCGCAGACGCAGTTAGCGAAATCTGACATGAATATCTTGCGACATTTTACTTGCCTACAACGATGGCTGTTCATGTATGCGTTACTGTCAGGCGCGCACGGCGTTAACCTGGCTGATGAGGCTGTCACTACCGAAGAGAAGGATTCAGAAGCCGCATTGCATATGGTCGAGTTTGTCGGCGGTTTCGTTCAGCGAGACGATAGCCAAGGGGTAATAGGCTTGGATCTTTCAAATTCCTGGGTAACGGATACCGACTTGGAATCTCTGGCTGCCATAGAGAATCTGCAGGTCATCCAACTCGGTAATACAAGTGTTTCGGATGTTGGACTCGAGTTCTTGGCGCCCCTGAAACAGGTCAAGGTTCTTGATCTGCGCTACGCTGACGCTATTGGCGATGTGGGAATCAGTTATGTCAAACGCTGGCAGCATCTAGAAGAACTGGATTTGCGAGGCACCAAGGTAACCAGCTCGGTTTTCGAGCATATTGCCAAGATTTCCAGTTTGAAAAGATTGGACGTGAGCCACACGCGGGTTAGCGACGAGTTTTTCGAAGTGCTGGCTGACTTGGAGCAATTGGAGGTTCTTGCTTTCGGAGGCAACAAGATGAGTGGCGAGGCTTTGCCGCTGCTGAAGTTGTTGCCTGCCTTACGAGAATTGGATGTGGGCGGCAGTCAGAGAACCGATTCCGGCCTGTGGAGTCTGGCACTGAACGACGAGAATGTTAGCCATATTGCCGGTCTAACCAATCTGGAGGTGCTGAAGCTTAATGGCGCAAGGATAGGCGACCGAGGCGTCATGCAACTCGCCAAGCTTATTCGGCTCCGCGAATTGGATCTGAGCGAAACGATGGTGACCTCAATAGGTATTGCATCCCTGCGTCAGCTAAATGACCTGCGCCGCTTGTCACTTGCCCGGGTGGAAGCAGTGGATGAAGCCATGATCGCGGCGATTCAGGAAATACCGTCGCTGAGTATTCTTGATCTGAGAGGCTGCGAAACACGCTTAGCCGTACTGAAGGGGCTCGCCGGGCATCCGGGGCTGACCGAGATCTTTGCGGGTGGCATCAGTGGAACGGAAGAGGACTTGGCCAGTTTGCAAGCTGCCCTGCCCTCCTGTCGCATTCAGTGGTGGAGCGAACCGGCAACCGAAAAAGCCGCAGAATGATTCTGTGGCAAGCGTGTTGTTAACGGACGCTCGTCCCTTATTGCGGTTGGAGGATGTATGCCGGGCGGACCGGACCGGGTTGCCACCGACGGGAAGGCCATTGCATTAAACAATGTCGGAGAGCTTCTGGTTCGCAGTGGGGAAACTACCCAGCGGTGCGCCCAGGACCTCCTCGGCCAGAGTCAGATAGAGATCGCCTACGGTACCTGTGATTCGCGTATGCCGGCCTGTTTTCAAATTACCCGCATGCCCCGCGCAGATCATTGCCAAGCCTGAGTTCTTATGGGAATTGGCTTCCGCATGCTCATGCACAAACAAGGCACAAGTGTGATCCAGGAGCGTTCCCTCTCCTTCCGGGATGGACTGGAGTCTGGCTAGTAGATAAGCAAACTCCTCAACATGCCAGCGGCATATGTCACGCATGATCGATTGGCCGTCCGGCGTCGAAGAACGGCTGTGCGTATAGCCGTGATGCCGATCGTAGGTGTAGCCCATCCACGGAAAGCGGGATAGTCCCTGGCACTTGGTCAGCATATAGGATGCAACTTTTGTTTGCCGAGAAGCCAAGGCATGCACCAAGAGATCTGTTTGCAATTTGGCGATCCTGGGCCAATCTTTCAGATCGCCTCCTTCAGATGGTCGCTCAACTACGACCGAGTATTCAGGCGGCAGACTGGCAATGGAGTTTTCTAAACTGCGAATCGATTCCAGATGCTCGTCGATCCGCTGACGGTCCTGGGAGCCCAATTGTTGCTTGAGCGACAGAGCGTCGTCCCGGACCGCGTCCAAGACGCTTTTCTTTCTCTCAATCCAATGCGTTTCGTTGGTGCCAAACAGACGATCGAAGAGGCGGTGAGGAATCATTTCCGGAGGAAGTGGTCGATCTCGGCCAGCCCAGCTCATGTTCCGCTGTATGCTCTCGCCGAAGGACTCCTGGCAGACACCTATCTGTAGCGAATGAAAACGAGAATCGCCGGCTGTGTGCCTGGCGATGGCCTGATCAATGGACATGCCACCAGCGCCGCGTCCGCTGAAGCCTGTGCAGGAGACCAAACCACTCATGGATTTGTGGTGGCCATTTCCAGGACCGGAGGAGCGGGCGGCCGCATTGTCCACACCACTCAAAACATGGATGTCGTTACGAAATCTGGCCAGAGGACTCAGGCAGGGCGTAATCTCAAAGTTGGTTCCCTCCGCTCGGGGAATCCAGTAGTTCTCGACAATGCCATTTCCGTTGAACCATAGAATGAAGCGTTTAGGAATCGCTTTTGCCTCAGGCCTCGTCGCTGCGTAAGCCGTGCCGTTAGTGTTCAGCATTTGTTCCAAGGGAGGTAGTCCAACAGCAACAGCTGCCCCCGACAGCCCTGCGCCTCGCAACATCCGTCGTCGTGAGATTCTCTTCGTTGGACTCATGTTCATCCCCTTAAATGGCAGGTCTTGGAAGACAGGCTTGGCGACCGCCCTTGATTATAGTGTCTGTCCGCCTGCCTGTCGTCTCGAATCGTGCGTTGGTTACGATTTGGTTGTAGGCTCGTAACAAGCTTCGCGTTGGGGATTCTCTGAGTCGGCGGAGCGATACGAATTAGTCACCGAACGCGAAGCGCTGTTACGGCTGGAGTGGACGGGTTGTACTCGGGACTTAGGCACATCTCGCGCGGCCGCGGTCGACAAACGCTGCGTCGAGAGCAAGCCCGTTGTGCCCGCAACTTCCGGGGTGCTTCCAGCGTCCCGCAGAAAAGCGTCCACCCTTGCCGTAACTGCACTTCGCCTCGGGCTTAAATCGACAGAGGCTGCGCCTTTGGCGCAGTTCGTCATCGGGCTACGTTGGTTACGAGCCTACTTGTTCGCTCGTAACCGGTTCCGTGCTTACGGACTCGGCTGAAAAAAAAGATCGGATGTCACCAAAGCCAACAGCAACTCGCGGAAGCGAAAATCGGAATCACGAAAGCGGTCAAAAAGGCGATCAATCTCGGGGCTGTCCGCGGATGTCTCGCGACGGCCAAATGCGTAGCGGAAGAGTTGTTTGACGATGGCTCTCTGTCCTGCCGTGCTATTGGCCAAGACGCGTCCCAACTCACGTGGGTTGGAAAAACTGGAGTTCACGATGCCTTGAATGTGCGCCTGCGTGTCTAATTCCAATGCCAAGGTCTCGCCATCCTCGCGAATCTGCATCTGAGCTTGAAAGGCACCGATGGGATCGTACTGTTCCAAACCCAGTCCGATCGGGTCAATCAGCCGATGACAGCCCGCGCAAGCATCGCTGTTCAAATGCAACTCCAGACGCTCGCGGTTTGTCATGGGACGTTCCTTGGTAATTTCCGGCAACGATGTTGTCACGCCGGGTGGAGGTGCGGGAACTTCGTGGGAAAGAAATTGGGTACGCACGAAAAGTCCGCGTTCGGTCGGCGATGTCTCCGCGGGCTTGCTGGTTGCAACCAGGAAAGAGCCATGCCCCAAAACGCCGGCTCTGCCAGATTCAGCAGCATACTCCACGCGCTGAAAGGCTTCCGCAGGCGCCGGCAGCTCATAGAGTGCAGCCAGATTGCTATCGATGAAAGTGTAATCCGCTGTGTAGAACTCCAGAAAGTTACGGTCTTGCCAGGCCAGGTGGTGAAAGAGTCGTCGTGTTTCCTCCACCATAGCCATGGCCACGTTGGAATTGAATTTTGAGAATCGACGATCTCGGGTCGCCGTCAGCACGCGATCGAATCTCAACCACTGGGCGAGAAACTCGTCCATCGAGTCTCGGCAGCGCGGGTCGTCCAGCATGCGTTCGGCCCAATCGGCAAGTTCGTTGTGGGTGGACAATCGTCCCTCAGCGGCAGCAGCCAGCAGCTCAGGGCTGGGGGTGGTGTTCCACAGAAAGAAGGAAAGGCGACTAGCACGCTCGAATTGTTCATATGCGTTGCCAGGTCCCCTTTCAACTTGCATTAAGAAATGCGGAGACTGCAGCATGGCTTCCACCACGGCTCGGCAGCCGGACCGAAAGCTTCCTTCGGTTTGGCTGCAGGCTCTGTGCAGTCGCCGGTAGTTGTCAACTTCAGCGGCTGTCATGGGACGCCGAAAAACACGCAGCCCAAAGTCTTGAATAAAAGCGCTCGCTCGCAGTTCTTCATTTCCAGCCAGGTCCGCATCGGGAACCAAGCCCAGTCGATCTCCACCGCGAAAGGCCACCGAGGCCAAACGCTCTGCCGATTTACTGTAAGCCTCCGCCAGTAGGGGCGAAATAATCTGGCCGTCTACCTGGTTCTTGAAGCCTCGCACAAAGTCTTCTTCTGTAAAACGATTGGCGGGCTTGGTGCGGTCGCCCAAAAGATCTTGTACGGCGTTGTTGTATTGGGCGTGCGTGAGCCGCCGGGTCGCCAAACGCGGGATGATTTCGGGCCGAATTCGAGCTTGAGCATCCTGGACTTGTTGATCAGACAAGCTCGACAGATGCAGGACCCACCGCCGAAGCAGCTGTTCCTCGTGGCTGCCCGGGGCGATCAACTCTCCTCCGGTATGCTCTTCTTCGCTGACAGGCTTCAGTAAAAGCGGAGACTGCTCTGGATGCTGCCGATCGGTGACGCGCAGCAGGTCATAGGCGAATGTCTCCAAATTACTAAGGCCCGCATCCACATCAGGAAATGCAAGTCTCGTGTCTGAAGCAACGCCATTATCCGTATGACAATCCTGGCAACCGGCATCTATTAGGACTGGATAGAGCTGCTCAACAAAAAAACTTGGACTTAGCGCTTGCTCCGACTGCGCACAGACCCTGGCCAGTCCCGAAAATCCAAAGCTCAAGAGGTAAACGAGGAGAACCAAAAAGGATCGCTGGGGTGAGTGACGCAAGTAACTTGGCAGGGACATAAGCGGTGACACAAGCGAAGTGCGCATAGGCGGGGGTATCAGATTCAAAAGGCGGGAAGCAGGGGGGGCTCAGGTCGGTTCACAACGCAATCGGTGCACCCCGTTGAACTTGGGTTGTCAACAACTCGATTCGGGAGGCGAATGTCCCCATTTACTTCGACGACGATCGCGAGAATCGCTTCCTGGCCCTTCTGTTGGGATATCATAACAGATCGTTTGCTAGAGTAGAGGGAAATTGACCGGTTCCAACCGCCTAGCCTATGGCTTTTTTGAGCCACTGATGATAGCTGGATAACGCATTTTCGTAGCCGTTCACGCTCCTGCGTGACGAAGCCCGACAGTCCATTGTCCAGGTCTTTACTCAAGGGATGAACCATGGGGGATTGAGCCATGGGGTAATAAACGATTGGGGGATTGAACAATGGGCCTGACGACTTGGGTTCAGGGACTGTATGTGCTGACCAGCATCTTCGGTATCGGTGTGACGCTGATCGACATGCTGGGCATCTTGGGAGGAGACGAGGGCGAAGGTGACGCCGATCTGGATTTGGGCGATGCGGATGCAGATGTGGGAGGCGACTTGTCACTGGACGATGTCGACATGGATGCCGACGTTGGTGCCGACGTGGATCTAAGTGTCGAGGATGGCGATGTTGAAATTACGGGAACGGAAGCGGACGCGGGGAATGTGTTAACAAACACGGGTGCTGGCAATGCCTCGCATGATCCTGTTTTTGCGACTTCTTTCATCATCTTGAAGTATTTGAGACGGATTGTCTATTTCTCGCTGGGCTTTGGCCCCGTGGGTTTGATGGCCATGGGTACGGGTTCATCGCTTTTGGGCAGTTTGGCTTGGGCGATTCCCAGCGGACTGTTGAGCAGCTTTTTGGCCGGCTGGATCTTAGGCTTCCAGCGTTCCGACGTCGATTCAAGTGTGACGGGCCGGGATTTGTTCTATCAGCGCGCCCAAGTTCTGGTGCCAATCAGCCCTGGTGGTATGGGCAAAGTGCGAGCCACTGTCGGGCAAAGCGTCGTAGATCGCTTTGCCCGCGCGGAGAATACTCAGGATTCCTTCGCCAAAGGTGAAGATGTGTACATAACACGCGTCACCAAGGACTGTGTGTATGTCGAGGCCATTGTGGGCGAAGTTTCTGGCGCCTCTCCGGAGTAGAAGCTACACTGCCTGGAGTATGCGTCCACCTCCGGACTCCCCCAGCCCTCAAATAGCTGAAGCACCATGAAAATTCCCTACAAACGATTGAAAGGTGAGCCATGTATTTGCTGATCGCTCAAATCGACAACATGCTACCGTTCATAATCGGTGGCGTCGTTGCAATCGTTCTGTTCATTGCCATTGTGGTAATGCTGACAGCGCTGGTCCGTGTCTGTCCGCCAAATATGGTGATGGTGGTTACTGGTGCCAAGACGAAAGTCGATGGTAAAGACTACGGCTTTCGGCTTCAAAAAGGTGGCTGGACAACCGTCATTCCCTATTTTCAACAGGTGCAATTGCTGGATCTAAGCATCATACCCATCAACGTTCGAGTGGAGGGCGTCAATTCAGCGAATGGTATCACCGTGGGTGCCGATGCCACGGCATGTGTTTGCGTGGATGACGAGGATCCGAAACTGCTTTATGCCGCGGTT
Organism: bacterium; assembly: GCA_024743355.1. GTDB lineage: Bacteria > Planctomycetota > Planctomycetia > Pirellulales > Pirellulaceae > Aureliella. The sequence goes on along the minus strand of JANSWS010000149.1, from coordinate 2,427 downwards.
GAGCGGTTGATGGGGAAAACCCGCAAGGAGATTCAAGAGCAGATTCAGCAGACCATGATTGGAAATTTTCGGGGGGCATTGAACAAGGCAACGCCGCTGGAAGCAATCGGCATGGTGGAAAGCTGTGAACGGATTGACTCGGGTGAACTGCCTACCGAACCTGAAGACCAAAGCGCACGAGAAGGAGAACGAGCGCAGTTTCGTCAAGAGTTGCTTCGCGACAGCAACGAAGACCTGAGCGCATTTGGTATGCGCGTCGTATCCGTATCACTGCAAAAGATTTGGGATACATCCAACTATATCGCCAATCTGGCCAACAAGTCTTTGTCGCGCAAGCGTCAAGACATCGATGTGGAGGAAGCCAAGCTGCATGCCGCCGCTGATGGAGCGGAATCGGACTCGACCAGCCGTCAATCCGTGGCCAAGAACCGTGCAGACGAACGCATTGTCGAGGCTCGTAAGGAATTGGAAGTCAGCCGTCGCCAATGTGAAGCCGAAATCGAAAAGGCACGCTTGGAGGCCGATGGGGCCATCGCCAAGGCAAAGAGTGAGGGAGAACGCCTGGTTCAAGAGCAGCGGGTCGAATTGCAAAAACTTCGCAACGTATCGGAGGTCACGCTCAAGGCGGAAGCTGAGCAGCGAGCGGCCGAAATCCTGGCCGATGGACAGAGTGAAGCCATTCAAGTTGTTGAGGAAACACGAAATAGGCTGCTCGAGCAAAAGTCGAACCTGGTGGCAAGATCGGGGGACGCGGGCCGGATCGCTCTGTTTGTTCAACAACGCCTGCCGGCACTGTTCGCAGCCTATGAGCAATATGCCAAGGGTGTGCAGATGGACAATATCGTGTTGATGGATGAACACGACGCCATCAATAAAGTCGTGAATCGGGGGCCGGAAGGCTTGGTCGATTTCCTCAGGCATTTTGAAGATGCCTTTGGAATCAGCGTCAAGAAGCTCCTCAATGAAACCAAACCCCAGAATTCATAAAGAGACCCTGCCATGCTTGGATTTGTTGTTGTTCTTACAGCCCTGATCGTACTGGTGTTGCTGCACCAGATTGTCACCAAGATGAAGATCGTCGGCGCTAGCCAGTTGGCGGCGGTGGCGGGTAAAGGCGCCAAAGGTTACACCACCGTGCGCGGCGGCCGGGTCTTCGTATGGCCTCTGATCAACCGCTACTTTCTCATGGATCTGCGGCCACAGACGACGAGCGTAAGGGTGGAATCCGCCATCGCCCGAGGCATTGTGCCTTTGAACGTGGTTGCCACAGTCAGCTTCGCGGTCGCATCTTCCGGCGGAGGACTGCATAACGCCATCCGCCGCATTCTGCTGATGACCACAAACTGGGGTGAATTGACGGAGATCGCGACGTCCATCATCGAAGGGCATTTGCGGGATTCCATCGCAACCATGACACCCGAGCAAGTCATGAAGGACAAAGATACACTGGTGCAAAACATGATTCGTGTCTGCAAAGCGGATCTGGAAGGCATTGGTCTGGAAATTACCACGATGAACATAGCGGACGTTGATGATCATCGCCTGGATGGCATGGAGGATCCGCAACTGTACATCGACCTGCTCAAGAGAATCCAAGCTACCAACGCCGAAACGCAGTCGCGTGAGGCGCGGGCTGAAGCCAGTGCCGTCGCTTCCGAAGAAGCCCAAGAAAGGCGCGCGGATGAGGAAGTGCGTGAGTTGAACAATGTACGCAAACAACTGCTGGCGGAAACTCGCGTGCGAGTCGCCAATGAACGTCAAAGATCCGCCGTTGGTATCCAGCAGGCCAGCCGCGGGGCGGAAGCCGAAGTTGCCGGATTGAAAGCTCAAATTGAAGCCGAGAAAGAACGGATTGAAATGCTCCGGGCTCAGTTTGATGCTGAAATCACCACTCCAGCCTTGGCGGAAAAAGAACGACAGATTTTGCAAGCCAAAACTGCCGCAGCGAATATCCGCGGTAAGGCTCAAGCGGAACTGGATCAACTGGAGAGGACTGTCGGCATTCTGATGGCCGGCGGCGAGTCCGCATTGGACGCCTATCGTATCGAGAATTTCAAAGATTTCCTGGAACCGTTCGCCAAGACCATGACGCTGTTTCCGGCCAAGCGGATCACCGTCTTGTCCGGAGCCAACCAAGCGCACGAGCCGATCTCAGGCATTCATCCTCATCCTGTCGAACAGCAAAAGGCGCATCTCATTCGAGAAGCATTCGCCCCCGCCGCATACTCGGTGGGACTAGACGGCGCCGAGTTCGAAAACACCTCGGGAGTGAGCGACACTTTAGGCGCGTCGTTTGATGAGTTCATGGCCCAAGATGAGCCTCCAGGGGACGATGCATCGAAGTAGGTTCCGCTTGCCGAGCGGATCCTGTCCGCACGGTGATTATTCGTTCAACGAACGTAGATGAGTTCGCTGGTATTCATCAGC
>JANSWS010000325.1 GCA_024743355.1 bacterium | reverse complement strand
TTTCTAGCCCCTAGCAACTAGCCGCTAGCCACTTCTTCTCTCTCCCTGCTTTTCTAGCCCCTAGCAACTAGCCGCTAGCCACTTCTTCTCTCTCCCTGCTTTTCTAGCCTCTAGCAACTAGCCCCTAGCCACTTCCCTTTCTTTTTGATCCAAATCGCCGGCTTAATCGCTACATTCGCAAGCGAACTTGTCGGGTGTGCGGAACTCTGCGGGCTCGGAGGCTGGCAGCGGCTGGCGGCGAATTAGACTCAGCTTAAGCGTTTTTGAGATAGTCGCCGATCGCTCCGCGATCGTAGCGTGGCCTGAATACCCATCGATCGCGGGAGCGAAAGGCAACTTAGCAAATTTATCATGCGAACGACTGGTCAATCGCACTCCACTCCGGGGAGAGTCGGATCCCGACTGGTCGGGACGGCCGGTGAGGGGTCACGAGACTGTCGAAAAGTCCCCTCTCCGCTCGCTTTACTCGCGACTCTCCCCAGGGAGAGTAAGGAAACCATTGCCTTACAACGACTTAAAAACCGCACGACTTCCAAGCGGGAGAGTAACTTGGATTTACAAGCACGCAGCGCCAGCAAGTGTGTACTCACTGGCGAATGATACTTACTCAACGCTATGCAGCATTTTGGCATTGGATTTACAAGCACGCAGCGCCAGCGAGTGTGTCCTCACCGGCGACCGAAACTCACTCGCTCGCGCGTCGTGCTTGTATTCGCCCGCTCGATACAAAATGCTGCTCAGCCTTGCCCAAAAGGCCTGAGCAAACTTTAACGACTGGGGTATAAGGTAAAGACAGTTAAGAATCACGGTTTTTTCGGGAGATACCCAGAAACTGAGCCTCAGTTGCTGAATCGAACCCTGCCAACGACCGATACAACCCATAACGCGCCGCAAAAGGTGCCCGACACCCAAAGTGCGTAGAACCCAAACGGCCATCCAGCCTTTGGTTTCTGACACCTTGTCACCCGCTTACCCAATTTCCTAGCAACTAGCAACTAGCAACTAGCAACTAGCAACTAGCAACTAGCAACTAGCAACTAGCAACTAGCAACTAGCCACTAGCCACTAGCCACTAGCCACTAGCAACTGAAAAAAGCCACTTTAGCTGGCAAAGGTCACCCCACGGTCACCCACAGGAACGGAGTCTGTTTTGCCGTAGGCAAAACAGACCAGTAACGAGCGGCGAGAGGCGAGAGGCGAGATACGGGAGTCGCTAGAGGCTAGTTGCTAGCGGCTAGAGAAAAGCGGGGCGGTCGCTGTGGGCTATGAAGACTTGGAAGTTTGGCGGAGGGCGTCGCAATTGGCGGTGACGCTTTATCGCGAAACAAGGGAACTGAAAGATTTTGGCTTTCGTGACCAGTTGACCAAATCTGGACTTTCCATTCCGTCCAATATTGCCGAGGGTTTCGAGCGCGACAGCGACGCCGAGATTGCACGCTTCCTGACAATTGCCAAGGGCTCAGCTGGTGAGTTGCGAACACAGATCTTGATTGGCATGGATGCCGAATACCTGGATCGTGAATCCGGCGCAAATTGGGCCGACGAAGCTCTCCAACTGAGTCGCATGCTCGCCGCCCTCATCCGACGGCACCGAAACAGATAGCCAAACGTCTAACAACAACATTTCTTCTTTCTAGCTTCTAGCAACTAGCAACTAGCAACTAGCAACTAGCTTCTAGCAACTCTCTTTTCTTATGCTTTCTCCTGAAACATTGGATACCTACAGACGCATGTCACCTGGGCAGCGTCTGCGGCTGACCTTGGACCTGAGTCATACGGCTTGGAGGGCGTTGCTGGAAGGGCCGCCGGAGGTTGTGGCTCGACGCTTTGAGCGACTGCGGCAGGAGAATGAGCTGCGAGACCAGCGAATTACAGCTGGCTTGAAGCGAGCAGAGCAATTTCTTGCGCGTTGATGGCAGCGAGCATTGAAGAAGTCTTGCAGCAGATGGTTGCGCTATGTGAGAAGCAAGACTTGGAATTCGTAGTCATGGGAGGCTTGGCCGTGCGCGTGCACGGCATACCCAGACCCACCTACGATGTCGATATCGCAATCACAGTGGACCAAGGACGATTAGAACAATTCTTCGAAGACGCACAGGAGCTAGGCTATACCGTAGCCGAACCCTTTCGTACCGGGTGGCGTGACGAAGTGGGAGGCATGCCTCTGGTCCGATTGAAGACCTTTCTAACGGAAGCCCAGAGTGTCGACGTGGACATTTTTCTCAATGAGACCCCATACTTGCGTTCGGTCATGGATCGACGCATGCAAGTCGATTTCGACGATGGATCCATGAGCTTTGTGACGCCTGAGGACTTGATTTTGCTGAAGCTCCTTGCCAACCGTCCCCGCGACCTGGGCGACGTCTCCGATATTTTATTTGTGCAAGGTGAGTTGGACACGAAATATATGTACCGCTGGGCGGACGCCTTAGGGATTGCCGAACGCCTAACAACCGCGCTCGACAATTGACCGCATGCCAGGGACCACTTTTTATCTTTCTAGCAACTAGCCACTAGTCTCTAGCAACTTTTTCTTCCTCTTTCTAGCTTCTAGCAACTAGCTTCTAGCAACTAGCTCCTAGCAACTCTCTTTCTTTTTCTTTCTAGCCTCTAGCAACTAGCTCCTAGCAACTCTCTTTCTTTTTCTTTCTAGCCTCTAGCAACTATGATTTCTGTCATCGGTCTTGGCTACGTCGGCTTGCCCTTAGCGCTGCAGTTTGCGCGGAGCGGGGTGAATGTGCTGGGGCTGGATGTGGACGCGTCGAAGGTGGAGGCGATCAACCGCGGGGAGAGCTACATTCGGCACGTTGCCGCGGAGAAGATCCAGGAGCAAGTTAGTGCAGGACGCTTTTCGGCCAGCTCGGATTTCTCGCGAGTGGCGGAATGCGAGGCCGTATTACTTTGTTTGCCGACACCTCTCGGCAAACACCGCGAGCCTGATTTGAGTTATGTACTCAACACCGGACGAATCATTGGTCCACACATCAAGCCAGGCACTCTGGTCGTGCTGGAATCCACCACTTATCCCGGCACCACCGACGAAGAGTTGCGCGAGGCTCTTGAGACTACGTCCGGCTTGGTAGCTGGTAAGGATTTCCACTTAGCCTACTCGCCGGAGCGCGAGGATCCGGGCAATCCGAACAGTCGCGTGGCCGAGATTCCCAAGGTGGTCGGAGGCTTGACTCCGGCCTGTCTTGAACGAGCACAAGAGCTTTACCAACGCGCCATCCAGACCACCGTACCAGTCTCCAGCTGTCGCGCTGCGGAAGCCACCAAGCTGCTCGAGAATATCTTCCGCTCAGTCAACATCGCCTTGGTCAATGAACTCAAGGTCGTTTATGCCGAGATGGGCATTGACATCTGGGAAGTCATCGAAGCCGCCAAGACCAAACCCTTCGGCTACATGCCCTTTTATCCGGGGCCTGGTCTGGGCGGACACTGCATTCCCATTGATCCCTTCTATCTCACTTGGAAGGCCCGCGAGTACGGACAATCCACGCGGTTTATCGAACTCGCCGGCGAGATCAATACCTCCATGCCCAGGTACGTTGTTAGTAAAGTCGCCGAGGCGCTGAACAGTGTCAAGAAACCTCTCAACGGCAGCAAGATTTTAATTGTCGGCTTAGCCTACAAGGCCGACGTCGACGACGACCGCGAGTCCCCTGCTTACGTCTTGATGGATTTGCTTTCGGAAGCAGGAGCCATCGCCGACTACTACGATCCCTACATTCCTGTCATCAAGCCATCCCGCGAACATGCTAACTGGGCGGGGAAGAAGTCGGTTCAATGGAACCGAGACACGATCAGCACATTCGATGTGGTTCTGATTGCAACTGCGCATAAAGCTGTCAGTTATACGCAACTGATTGATTGGTCTCGCCTTCTAATAGACACTCGCAGACCAGTCGGAAAGCTGTCCGCAGAAAGCTCAGTCATTTTCTCGGCATGAAAAGACTGAAGACTACTTACGGAAAAAACGTAGTATTGAGACAGTCAAGATTATTCGCTATCAACGCACTAGTCAATTCCATCAAGACAGTTGTTGGGATTGTAGTCGGACTATTCGTTACGCGATTTTGGATCCAAGCTGCAGGATTAGAAGGGCTTGGGATACTTGTAGTCATTGGTGCTTCGGGCTTTCTCTTCAGTATGGTCACGGCTACCCTTTCACAGGCATTGCAACGCGAATTTGCGTACCACATCGGTCATGATTCGCCAAAGATACTGGAGAGGATATTTGCGACAGCGTTTTACCTCCAACTCATTGCTTCCATAATTGTGTTTGCTGGCCTGTGGATCGCGGTACCCTTATTACTTAAAGAAATAGATATACCCCCAAGCTGGTCTACCGATGTTCGACGAGCAGCCTACCTCAATATAGTAATGCTCAGTTCAGGTGTATTTCTTAGCCCATTTAACGCCGTTCTGGCGGCAAATCAAGAGTTCCGTCTGCTCTCCGTAATTGATATCGTCGCATCTCTGGCTAGATTGTCTGTAGCAGCCTGCCTTACCCTGTTCCCCGGTAACTTATTTGCAATCTTCGCGGCAACGAACCTACTTACCAGCGTGATCCTAGGAATTATCTGCGCCATTACTTGCATTCATCGGTACGAATACATCTGCTTTAGCGCGAAATGTTTTTCTTTAAAGACACTCAGTAAGTTCTTTAGCTACGGAGCGGCGCTACTATTGGGAAAGCTGAGCTATCAATTGCGTACCAATGGAATCTCAATTTTCTTTAGTATTTGTTTCGGAAATTTGGCAGCGGCCGGCAATGGCATCGCTATCCGTGCTGCTGGTCTACTGCAAAACTCAGTCGTCTCACTAATAGGCGTTGCACAGCCCGCTCTAACCCGCGCGAAGGGGCAGGGCAATGACGCAATTTGCAGACGGCTGGCAAATCTCGTTAGTGCACTAAGTTTCCTATTAGCGACCTTGCTGGCGTTCCCCTTGATACTCTTCACAGAACCTATTCTTCTCCTTTGGCTTGGAGACTACCCTGCATCTGCTCCATCATTCGTGCGTTGGACCGCTGCAACCGTCTCCGCCGTGCAGATCAGCATTGGCCAAAATATGACGATGCACGCGATTGGAAAAGTATTTGGGCTTATGCTTTCCAACGTAGCTATACTGCTTGTATCGACAGTAATTGGTATTGTGCTTGCTTACCAATTTGCTGATCCCAAATTCGTATTCCAGGCAGATTTTTTTGGAACCCTAGTTGTATCGTTCGCAGTTCAACCATGGCTAGTTGCGAATTGCCAAGCGGTAAAAATCGCCGATTGGGTCCGCGAGACCATAATTCCGTGTTTCACATTTCTCATTCTTTGCTTCATGACCGGCATCATTTGTTGCTCAGCGTTTGAACCAACTTTATTAACAGCGTTCGTTAGCTCTACGGTTTGCCTGATATTTTGTATTGGCATAACCTGGTGTCTCGTATTCACTAAAGAAGAGAAAGAACGCTTATTCAAATCGGAAAATTTTCGTCTGACTAAAATGGTATCTCGCATCTAGCAAAACCAAACCGTGTTCAAACCGATTCTTTCCATTCAGCGGAAAATAAACGCCGCAAATTCAGCAACGGAATTCCCTGCACAGAGAAAACCGACTGTAATCCAGTTTCCGATTAACGACATCTGCAACTCTAAGTGCCAAATGTGCAACATCTGGCAGCGCAAACGAGATCATGAGCTGACGCCGGAACAAATTAGGAAAATTCTTTCCGACCCTCTTTTTTCGGAGGTCCGAAGCGTAGGAATAAATGGAGGGGAACCGACGCTCCGAAAAGACATTGTTGAAATTGCTGAGGCATTGCGAGACTCCCTTCCATCACTAGACAGTCTATTCTTGATCACGAATGCTATCGCGGAAACTAATGTGATTGCCGCGATCAAAAAGCTAAATGAATTCAGCCAAGGAACTAGAATCCACGTCAACACGATGGTTTCGCTTGATGGAGTAGGCTCCGTACATGACAGAGTTCGTGGACGACCTGGCAATTTTCATTCCGCCGTTAGAGTCCTTGAATTCTTGAGAGACTCTTACGATTCGTCGAGTTTCAGAATCGGATGCACAATCATTCGCGAGAATGCATTTTACTTAGAGGATCTTCTTGACTGGTGTCAGGAATTCGGAGTCTACGCTAGATTTCGCGTTGGGATTCCTCACCAAAGACTTTACTCTTTGGACTTCGACAATCCGCTGGCGATGCCGGTTAATGAACTCTTTCATGTCGCAAATTTTTTGGACAACCTCAGATCTAACTACGAACAACAAGTGGATCGTCAGAAGTTCTATCTAAGCCTACGAAACCAACTGGTCTATCACGCCGCAAGAACTGCAGGTTGTGCCTGGAAATCCCATGGAGTAACACTCGACTCAAGAGGAAATTTGGCTTTTTGTGCTGTCGCCAGCCCTAACCTCGGAAACGCTCTCTCGTCAGACGTGCAGCAGTTGTACTGGGGAAACGCCAATACCCTCAAACAGATTCAGCGGAAGAGTTGCTCATCATGCCTGCACGACTATGAAGGCGAAATGTACGCAGGCTCCTCCACGATGTCTAATTTCATCCGTTACTCGGTACGTCACATCAGATCTCTTACTTCGGATGTACTGCCGAATCGAGTAGAAGATCTAATTCGAAGAAAGACGCGTGAAACCGCGGTTCTTTGGAAAGAACGGCCGGTTCGAAGCCGGGTTAACGCGGCGGCAAAGCTTCCACTGAACCCGAACACATTGTCCAATAAAGTACTCCTTTGCGGCTGGTACGGCACTGAGACGCTGGGAGACAAAGCAATATTAGGGGGCATAGTTCATGCAGCGAGACTTGCAGGAATCACTGAATTTGACTTGGCTTCAATTGAACCCTATATCTCCCGCTACACCATTCATCAAATGCCAGAACTTGGTATTGAACAAGTATTAGGATTGGTGGAAGCAAAGAAAGCCGTCTCGCGAGGAGACTACAAAGCTGTAGTCATCGCCGGTGGGCCACTAATGTCTCCAATTAACTATGTTCGCGATTTAAGAGACCTGTTTTTGGAAGCTCGAAAGAAAGGTTCTGCAACTATTGTCGCGGGTTGCGGCGTAGGGCCCATTCACCATGCGGATCGTATTAACAACCGCGCCTTACGTGAAATTTTTGAACTGTCAACGGCTTGCGTCTTGAGAGACAAAGCTTCCGTGAATTCGCTCGCTAAGCTGTCAGTACTCGACTTCAATTCGAAGACCATTCTAGATCCGGCTTTCGTTTGGATCAAAAATGAGTTGCGTTCTAAGAACACTGTTAGCAAATCTAACTGTTTGCTGCTCGCCTTGCGCGACCTACCTGTAAATGAATATCACAATCAGTTGAGTCCTTTAGAACAGGAGAACCTCCGAGCCCGCTATGAAAACGAAATTCTTCAAGCGGTAAAATACATTAGGAGCAGTTCTCCTGACACTACCATCTTGCCGTTTTGCATGCACAAATATGCGGTCGGTGGCAACGATCGCGTTTTTTATCGAAGGTTATTCCGAGAGCATCCAGACATACTTGAGCAACTTGACTCGAGGCATCGCTCTCCAGCGGAAGATCTAGAAATGTTTCGCACTTGCTCAGGTGTTCTTGCAATGCGGTTTCACAGCGTCGTGTTCTCGCTAGCCACCTCCACAAACTTTATAGCCCTGGACTATACTGTCGGTGGCAAAATCCCCGGATTATTAAACGATCTTGGGCTCCAGGACCGTGTGCGCCAGATCGATAGTTTTTCGGGGCAGGAAGTCGCGAGCCGGCTAATCAGTAATACCGAGGGTTCGATCGACTGGGAGCAACAAGTTGAGAGTTTGACAGAAGATAGTCGCAAACAATTAGCCGACCTATTCTCTAATATCCGTGATTAGATGAAGATCGCAATCGTCAGCTCAAGAGCTTCTGGAGGTGCAGGATTAGCGGCCCTACGACTTCACCAGGGTTTGCTTGAGCACGGAACCGACTCTACGTTTGTGAACCTTCAGCATATTGACGCGGCCATGCGGATGGAGCGTCCTCGCATCCTATACCGGTGTATACCAGCAGCCTACTTTAAGCGTGTACTGCGATTAATTCGTTCTCGTTTGGCGAGGGAGCGTCTAAGCGATCGCGTCTATGAGAACTTTTCCGATTTTATTTCGCCACGTGCAACCTGTTACGATCTAGATCTGGCAAGCTATTCCGCAATCAATTTACATTGGACAAATGGTCTTGTAGACATTCCAGGGTTATACCGCGTTCTCCCAAAGAATATACCACTTATTTTTACTCTACATGATATGAATCTCTTCACAGGAGGCTGCCATTACACCATGCAATGCGAACGATTCGCATCCGGTTGTGGAGCTTGCCCAGCGTTGAATTCGAATCGTTTTCGTGACAGATCGCGAAGAAACTTTGTCGCCAAGCAGAAGTTTTTTGGTTCTGTACCAAGCGAACGTGCACATATAGTAACACTATGTAAGTGGATGGCCGAGGAAGTTGCCAGAAGCCCAATCCTCCAAAGATTCGAAAGCACCCAAATTGTCAATGGCCTTAACTCAGATGCGTTTAAACCTGTAGACAAGCAATCTGCAAGAAAGAGTTTGGGCTTAGATACATGTGCCCCGACAATATTATTTATCTCTGACGTGATTACGAATTTTCGCAAGGGATTTGATCTTTTCTGCGAGGCTCTTCCCTTAATAAAGCAAACCATTCCCCATTTACAAGCAATATCTGTTGGAAAGGACGCCTCCTTCGAGAAGCACTTGCCAATTCGCCCTCTTGGCTCGCTAGACAACGAGATTTCTCTCTCGCAAGCCTACTCCGCCGCTGACCTATTCGTTATTCCTTCACGACAGGACAATCTCCCTAACTGCGTAGTCGAATCCCTGTACTGTGGAACACCGGTTTGCGGTTTTGAAATTGGTGGTTTGCCAGACATGATTTCACATGGCAAGAATGGTTGGCTCAGCAAGGACATTTCTGGACAAGGCTTGGCAATCGTTGTTTTGGAATCCTTGAATTGGCTAACCAAAAACAGATTTGACTACGTGACTTGTAGGAATCAAGCCATGCAACGTTATTCTCTGAGCGCTCAGGCTTCTGCATATAGAAATCTCTTTGAGAGAGTGGTAGGCAAACACGGTACTCCTGCAGATCCAGCCATCTAGTCATCTGACGCCGACCCAAAAATGGACAACGCAGGTGCTGTTCGTCGATCACTCGCATCAAGGCAAGGTTCTCGGGAGACTCTACAGCTGGCTCATGGTAGTAGGACGAACGGGATACGCCCAATAGCTCACACTGGCGGCGGATACTCAACTCAGGGTGATTGGAATCAACCATGCGGCACCGTTCTCTAGTCGAGGCCGGCAGATTTTTTTTTCAACCACTCAAG
>JANSWS010000754.1 GCA_024743355.1 bacterium | reverse complement strand
TTTTTTCTAAATCAGGCGCTCGCTTGATTGAGGACTAGAAGAGGATAGTAACAGTTAACGGTCCGCAAAACAATAAATTCTGTCGATTCTGAGACCATAAACTTAAATTATCCTTCATATATGCACGCCACCCGAAAGAGCGAATTAGCTCTCATCCACGATGGTAAGGTGTTGGTTCGGTCGAAGTTCCTGGAGTCTTTGCGACCTCTCGGAATCCCAGCGCACCTCAACTTCCAGGGGCAAGTCGGCGGAGGGAAGCCCAAAATGCAGGATGGGCGAACTGTCACTTTGGTAGCTGTGACCGCAAATTACCGGCCTGTGCCAAGTCTGATCTCCCTGGCGAACACTTACCCAAGAGCCAATTCCATCCCGATTTCCCTGGACACCCACCAGTTGAATACTCAGCCAATTTCCGACGCGACCTTCGTTTCTCAAAACGGTAGGCGTTGAGCGGGCGTTGAGGGTCACAATATCCATACGGCCATCGGAATCCAAATCGTTGCAAACCACGCCACGTGTGGACTGTTTGACTCGGGCTCCGTCACCCCAATTAGAGCCCATGTCGACAAGCTTTCCCTGTCGACTACTCAGGACTATATCGGGAATTTGAAAGGCGGTTGTCGAGCTCATCCCGCCGCGCCGGTCTCGATTGACATCCAAGTCGCCCGCGCCGATGTAAACATCGGATTCACCATCGTTATCCAGGTCTTCGGCAACCACACCCCAAGTCACGTGGGGAAAGCTTGCCTGCGAGGCGCCTAGCCCAAGCGTCACGTCATCAAACAATCCGTCGCCCAAGTTTTCATAACAAGTGGCAAACTCTTCCGAAAACGAGGTGAAGTACAGGTCCTGTCGACCATCGCGGTTAAAGTCCAAGAGGGCGACACCCATCGATGCTTGAGGCTTTCCGCGATAATCGTAGGCCAGACCGGCCAGCAAGCCGATCTCTTCAAAGTTTCCCATTCCATCATTCTGGAAGAAATAGTTCTCCTGCGTGTCGTTGGCCACCACCACATCGCAGTCTCCGTCGTTATCAAAATCGCAGGCGATCAGTCCCATACTACGACCGGCCACACTGCGGATGCCTGATGTTTCGGATACGTCCGAAAAGGTGCCATCACCGTTGTTGGCGAAGAGCGTGTCCGGCTCGGGATCGAAGCTCATGGGACTGGGATAGGAAGGCAAGCCTTTGTGAATATGGATGCGGTGATTCTCCGGATCGAACTGGATGTAGTTCGCCACATACAGATCCAGGTCTCCATCCCCCTCCATATCGAAGAACGCCACTCCACTGCCAACTAAATTGCCGTTGGACACGCCGGCTTGCTGGCTGACCTCCGAAAAAGTTCCGTCCCCGTTATTCAAGTACAAGCGGTTAGGGCCATAATTGTTGATGTAGATGTCCGGATAGCCATTGTTGTCGAAGTCCGCGCAGGCCACGCCGAGGCCCATGCCGGTATCGCCTACACCTGCCTCCTGGGTCACGTCGGTAAAGCGAAAACTTCCATCATTGCGAT
>JANSWS010000695.1 GCA_024743355.1 bacterium | reverse complement strand
GTTGAGTCGGTAGATTGAAGTCTTGGTAACCTCCAATACACCCATAAAACGCCGAGGGTTTTCGAGTTTTTCTCTTTTTTCTAAATCAGGCGCTCGCTTGATTGAGGGCTAGGCGGCTGCGAAGGGCGCTACTTTCGCGGGAGCGAAAGGCGACTATCAGACGGTTTTCGTGCTGAGGCCGCAGCCGGAAGCTGTGCTTGTGCTGCATGGATCGCTAGCTGGCCGTCCGCAATCGCGGGAGGAATCCTGAAGAAGTGCCCCCGTGCGTGCTGGTTGTCGGTGGGTATCGCGGCTACATTGGAAGCCACTCAGGTTCGTTCTATCCATGATAGTCGCCTTTCGCTCCGGCGAAAGCAGCGTTATTCCGTAACTTTCGCGGGAGCGAAAAGCGACTATTGAGCGCGAATGGATCGAATGTTGCCTATAGGGCCATGGGCAGATTAGCCTTTTGGCTGTTGGCAGATGATGAAGCCCTAGCAAGACGATGCCCCTATGCTGCTGATAGAGAATCCGGTCCTACAGCGCGAGTTGTTGACCAACCTGAGGGCTGGACGGGCTTTCCTGCTGATGCTGTTCTATCAGCTGGCTTTGGCGTCGGTGCTCTTGTTTTCCTATCCATCCGGTCGCGTCGATTTATCGTCCGATTCCGCTGCCGCGCGGCAACTGGTGGATTTCTTCTTTCTCGGTCAATACGTGCTGGCATCCCTGATGGCTCCGACCTTTGCCGCGGGTGCCATTAGCGGCGAAAAGGAACGTAAAACCTATGAGATGCTGTTAGCCAGCCCCTTGCGCCCCTGGGCGATTGTGATCGGCAAAATGGTGGCTTCCCTGACGCATCTGGCCGTGCTGATCGTTGCTTCACTACCGATCATCATGTTGGCTCTACCCTTGGGCGGAGTCAGCATTTACGAGGTCTTGGCAGCTTACCTGTGGTTACTGATATCGGTGATTCTCTTCGGATCCATCGGACTGGCCTGCAGCTGCGGCTTTCGTCGCACGGCCTCTTCGCTGGTGGTTTCGTATTTGATTATTCTGCCCCTGGTCATCCTGGGCGCTGTTTTCTGGCGGGGTCTGGAAAGCAGTGGTAACCTGCGGCTGAACATTGCCTGCTTTGTTCTGCCGCCTATCTATCTGTTTATCAGCGGTCTGTTGTGTCAATGGACAGCCAGGCGGCTCCTGCATCCGCCCGATGTTGGCAGCGAGGGACAGGATGTGGTGGACTTGGAGGAAGAATCGCGGAATGCGATTGGCATGGTCATCCAGCGCGACCAGTTTCCCGATCGTCTGTTCGCGCCTCCCCGCAGAACCGCTTTGATGCGGGATGATGCCAACCCGGTCTACGACAAGGAGATCCATGCCGAGCTGTTCAGCCAGGGCACGCTCATGCTGCGGCTGGTAATTCAGATCAGCATGCTGCTGGCCATCCCACTGATGGCCGCCTTTCTGTTTATCTATCCCAAGTATTGTCCCTGGTACATCTGCTACGTCCTGGTTTTCAATATTCTGGTGGCGCCCGTATTTTCAGCGGGTGCGCTCACCAGTGAACGGGAACGCCAGACACTTGAATTGCTACTGACAACGACACTGCGACCCTGGCAGATCATGTGGGGTAAGCTGGTAGCCGGCTTCCGAGTTTCGTATGTATTAACCATGTTCTTGATGTGGCCTATGGTGCTGGCCTTTCTACTGGGCTTGACCATGTATGGAAGTAATTGGCTAGCCGTCATCACCTTCTTTCTGATCGTGTTTGTAGCGGCCGTCTTCAACTCCGTTAGCGCGTTGCTGTGTTCGGCCATCTGCAAGAAGACATCGGTCGCCATGTTGATGAGCTATTCCCTGTTGATTGTTCTATATCTCGTACCAGTTGCCGTGTGGTACGTAGCGCAAAGCGTGGCCAGTTCGGATGCCTTGATGGGTAACTTGGGGCGTTTGGGTATCGCCAGTCCACTGATGACTTGTTTCTATGTGCCTTTGGATGCGAATCTGTTGCAAACTACGGATCCCGATTTCCGCAGCGGC
>JANSWS010000422.1 GCA_024743355.1 bacterium | reverse complement strand
GGTGCAGCCAGCGATCGCGACGAAAAGGTGGTTTTCAATGCAGCGGGCTTGCGCGCAATGCCGCACTCTCAGATAGCCATGCCGCGTATCGGTGTTGAAGGGTACGAAAACGAGCTGGGCACCTTTCTGCGCTGCGATTCTGGTCAGCTCGGGAAACTCGATGTCGTAGCAAATCTGAATGGCGATCCGCCCACAGTCCGTATCGAATACTTCGACACGATTGCCGGGATTGACTCCCCACCACTTCCGTTCGCTGGGTGTGATGTGGATCTTGTACTGTTTTCCGATCGAACCGTCGCGTTGGAAGAGGTAGGCAACGTTATAAAGCGTGCCGTGTTCAATCACGAATTGGGAGCCACCAATGACGTTCAAATCATATTTGACCGCCATTTCCGTGAAGAAGTCCAAGTACCGCGGCGTAAACTCGGCGAGTTGTCTGGCGGCCGCGCCCGGTTGTCCCGCCTCCACGCAAGACAGCAATTGGGTCGTGAACAGCTCCGGGAACAGCACAAAGTCGCTTTTGTAATCAGAGGCCGTATCGAGGAAGAACTCGCACTGTTGGGCGAATTCTTCAAAGTTCTTTACCGTACGCACCTGGTACTGAACGACACAGATCCGCACCGGTTCGACGGCATGGTGAAAGCGCCGCTTGGCGCCCGCCACGTAATCCAGGTTGGTCCATTCCAGGTAAGTTGCGTAACCGCAGGATTCCGTATCGGAGGGCAAGTAGTTCGGAATCAGGCCACGAACGGAAAAGCCGTTGGCCAATTGGGCTGTCAGCACCGGGTCATAGAGGTTTTTGTTAATTACCTGATCAATGTATTCACGCGCACTCATGCTGTCCGCGTGCCGATGGTAGCCCGGCAGCCTACCCGCGATCACGATGCGGGCCAGGTTTTTCTCGCGACAAAGTTCCTTACGGGCATCGTACAAGCGACGCGAGAGCTTCATGCCTCGAAAGTCAGGATGCACCATAATCTCGATGCCGTACAGCGTGTCCCCCTTGGGTCTGTGATTGCGGATGTAACCGCCATCGGCAACGGCTTTCCAATTATGCCACTCCAGCTTGGGGTCATAATCGAGTATCAGACTGCTCGACGAAGCGACGAGTTGTCCATCAATCTCGACGCACAGCTGACCTTCGGGAAAGATGGCCAGTTGACTCTCGATTTGAGAGCGATCCCAGGCCTGCATTCCAGGAAAGCACTTTTGAGCCATGTCGAAGAGCGCGTCGTAATCGTCCAGCGTCAAACGCCGAACTCTTGTCTTCCACTCAAATTCTTTCAGATCAAGCGGTTCCATACTTGGCTTCCAGGAAAATCGCAGGCTGAGAATTATGCCTGCAGGTGCAGCTGCGGGGCGGGGCTATCAAGTGAGTCCCAGACCCATGTATTGGAGTCGAGGTGGAAATTCTTGCAAAGGCAGCGCGAGAATTTAGAGGCGGCTTCGAGCTGGGCGAAAGATTTGGCTTAAGAAACTTCAGGCTTGCGCGCTATGGCGATCGTAGCGGGTGGATAACTGCGTACGTCCCATTCGAAAGGTTGGCGGAATGCATCGGTTTGGAAATCACCTTCCGCCTCGCAAACAAATTGGCTCCCCGGCGGGCTCAATCGGTAAAGTTCATCCAAGCCGGCACACAGCCTGTCGGACTCGCGTTGCCACAGGATGTAGGGAGGGCAGCAGAACACAATCCAAGGCAAATCCGGCCAGTCTTGAATTTGTTGCTCAGGATCGCGCAACCATCTTAGTGCGTCCGCGTGTTTGACTTGGATCCGATCTTGCAGCTGCAGATCCTCGGCATTTTTCAGAATCGTGACGAGGGCGGACTTGGACAATTCGATGGTTAAGCCAGCGACCGCACCGCGGCTGAGTGACTCAAACAACATGATTCCCGTGCCACCGAACAGATCCAGGCACCAGAAGCCATCCAGTTTTCCGCCCAGCAGACTGAACACGGCCTCACGTGTTCGCTCCTTCATCGGACGTGTCTTGGGATCTCCGTTGTAGACGATCTTCCGGCCTCGGTGCTCCCCGGCAACTATCCGCAGTCGCGTGGGAACAGGCTTAGGTTGCCCGAATCGAGCTGGGGACTTCGTGCCATCTCGTTGCTTTCCCTTTTGTCGTCGCATGCGCCAATCCAAAATAAACCTTGCCGTCGAATCCCGTGAAACAACGCATATATCACGTAACTTCTGATTGGGTTCGAGGCTCGATGGAAGGCCCGATTGCGCTCGCGGTGGCAATCAGACGATCCCACCTGGCTGCGAGCCTGCCGCCCCCGTCCATCGTTTCCATCCATCATTTCCAACCGCGAAGTCCCGTCGACCAGCAAAGTGGGATCTGCCTTGAACCTGAAGCCCAACTCAAGCGTAAGATCAGGCATGTCAGCGTCTTTGCAACCCCGACCGGGCACACGAGTGCGTCGTGATTTGACTTTTTCGGCCCCAGGCGATGCTTGCCGACCCCGATCATGGTCGCCGATCATGGTTTTTGGGGGGGCCGCTCCCCCGTCTCACATCTGGGGTTATGCTGTAAAATCCCTCCATGGCTGCCCGTTGCTGGGGCGGTCGGCAGCCGGTCGGATCGTCGAGCATGATGCATGCTTGGGCTAAATCCCCAGCCAGGTATTGTCTCAACAGCTAATCCCGAGGCAGCTTCCGAGCAGCCGACGCATCAAAAACGCCGACGCATCAAAAACAAGGTTTGGCTCACACTTCGCAAGACCATTGCAGGGTGTTTTGAGGCACCGACGCGATCATCATCCCATAGATACCCCTTATTCGCTAGTCATTATGAATCGCAACTCGCAACCGAAACTTGCAATGGATTTTCTTTCAAAGCTTCCTGACTTGCGTGTGCCCTTGTTCCTGGCCTGTTGTGTGTGGGGCTTGACGGCGCAGCGGTTGCCAGCCCAGGTGCCAGTCACCGATGCCGACATTCCCGGTCAGCCGCCGACCATAGCTGTTGTTCCAGAGACCGAGGAATTCACTCAGGCGGTGGCCGCCTTCCGCGAGCATATCAAGGAAATGCGGAAAGTGGTCGTCCGTTTTAACACTGGGACAGCGGAGGAGGAGCAAATGTGGAAGGATCGCTGGAATGAGTTGCTCCAGCAGGGAATTCCACTTTACCAAGAGATGTTGTTGGCGGGAGCGAAAGAGTTCGAGGCCGATCCACAGTCTCGGGTCAACATCGCTCGCTGGCTATTCAAAGTAGTTCAGCAAAACGTGGACGACGATCGATTTGAAGGGATGCTACCCATCATCAAGACTCTGTTAAAAGACAAACCGGAATCCGAAGAACTCCTTCGCTATCAAGGCATGACCGCGATTGCCTTGAACGAATTTGACGCGGCCCGAGACAGCTTGTCTGCGCTGGCCAGTGTCCAGGTGGGCCGGGAGGAGTTGCGTATGCTGCAAGAAAATCTGGATGCGGTGGAAGCTCGATGGGAAAAGGAGAAGGAGATTCGCGAGCAGGACGCGGCCGGAGAGCCTCTGCCGCGTGTCTTGATTCGGACAACCAAAGGTGACATGGAGGTCGAACTCTACGAGAACCAGGCCCCGGACACCGTAGGTAACTTTATCTATCTGGTTGAATCTGGCTTTTACGATAACCAGCCCTTTCACAGCGGCAAGCAGCATTTTTTGATCCAGGGTGGCGGCGACGATATCTTGAATCCGGATTACACGATCTACGGGGAAATGAATCGTCCCGACGCGCGTGATTTCTATCGCGGGACGCTGGGAATGGCGCTCTCGGGAAATCCAGACAGCGGCTATTCGCAGTTCTTTATCGCCCTCATGCCCAACGAAGAACTCAACGGAAAGTACACGGCTTTTGGCAGGGTGGTGAAAGGGATCGAGGTGATCGCCAATCTGAACAAGATTGATCCTCAAAATAAGAGCAAGGACTCCCAGTCACCGCGGGATGAGCCCGACGAAATTTTGGAGATCCGGGTGCTCAGCAAACGCGATCATGATTATGTGCCGCGGAAGGTTGAAAATCCCATTTTTGGAAACTAGTGCAATTTAGCTTTTAGCATAGTCGCCGATCGCTCCGCGATCGTAGCGCTCGCCGGTGATTTTCCCTACTTGCGTTTTTTGAAGTTGCGCTAAATCAAGTTATTCTCCCGCTTGCGGGAGAGTCGGGCCTAACGGGCCCGGAGAGGGGCGCTTCTTCCCCTCACCGGCCGCTGACACGTACGACTCTACCCGGAGTGGCTGGAGTGGAGAGTGAGATTGACCCATCGTTCGCATGACAAATCTGCAACTTTTCACGATTTAGCGCAACTTCAAAACTTACGCTTCGGGTTAGCATCGCTTGCGATGTGGTGCTTTCCACAAGCCGCACAAATTGGTTGGTTGACTCGAACGCTTGGCAACGAGTTCGCGAATCTCAGTTGCCTTGCTAAAGCATGGGTGAGTTGCTTTCGTTGGATCCAGGAGGTTTTCGTGAAGTTCAAGTCGTTTGGGACGATGGTATCCATCGGAATTTTTGCGCTCGCGCTGGGCTGCGTTCCGCAAGCCGAGGATTCGGTAGTCGTGTATTCGGCAGCAGACCGAGAATATGCCGCGCCGATTCTGGCTGCTTTCTCACGCAAGGCTGGTGTTGAAGTATTGCCGGTGTTTGATGTGGAGTCGACCAAAACAGCGGGGCTAGTAGCCCGGCTGGAAAGTGAAGCGGACCGGCCTCGCTGCGATGTGTTTTGGAACAATGAAATCATGCACACCTTGCGACTGGACGCGGCGGGCTTGCTGGAACCAGTTGGCTGGCAAGTTCCGGTTGACTGGCCTGCCAACATGCGGGGCTCACAAGGTACCTGGATTGGCATCGGTGCCAGGGCAAGAATTCTGATCGTAAACCGAGAACTGCTGCCCGCGGATGGCAAACGGCCAGATTCCGTCCTGGACTTGGCCAACCCTGAATGGAAGGGCCAATGCGTTGTTGCGGAGCCGCTATTCGGAACCACGGCAACCCATTTCGCCGTGCTTAAGGCCACGTTGGAACCGGCAGTCGCGGAGGAACTGTTCCGCTCAATCCGGCAGAATGCCATCGTGGTTGCGGGGAACAAGCAAGTCGCCCAGATGGTTTCTTCGGGACAGGCAGCCTTCGGCTTGACAGATACCGACGATGCGCTGGTCGAGATGGATGCTGGATTACCGGTGGAAATCGTGTTTCCCGATCAGGGCGATGGTCAGAGTGGTACGCTGATGATACCGAACACGATTGCGGTCATCCGCGGCGGGCCCCATCCCACAGCGGCTCGCGCCTTGGCCAACTTTTTAATATCCGAAGACACCGAAGGACGCTTGGCCATGGGGGTCAGCGGTCAATTTCCGGTCCGACCCGATCATCCCCAAACATCCCGCGCGATTCGGGGGCAGAATATTCGTTGGATGGACGCGGACTTTGAAGCCGCCGCCGCGGTCTGGCCTGAATTGTCTGACGCATTGCGGTCGATGTTTCGCGGCCCATCGCTGTAGGCCCGCCAAAGCCTTATTTGTCTCCTGCGCCCGTGTCCAGCACGGCCATAAAGGCTTTTTGTGGGATATCGACCGAGCCGATCGACTTCATCCGCTTCTTGCCTTCGCGTTGCTTGGCCCACAGTTTTCGCTTGCGAGTGATATCGCCACCGTAGCATTTGGCGGTAACGTTTTTTCGGAGGGCAGGCTTCGTTTCACGGGCGATAATCCGCGAGCCGATGGCCGCCTGGACGGCGACTTCAAACATGTGGCGATCAATCTCCTCTTTGAGTTTCTTGACCACCGCCCTGCCCCGACGTTCCGAATCCCGACGATCGCAAATGACACTCAGCGCATCGACGCGTTTGCCGTTGACCAGAATGTCCATGCGGACCAGATCTGCCGGTTCGTATCCCAGCAACTCATAATCCATCGTACCGTAGCCCCGAGTGGCACTTTTCAGTTTGTCATGCAGATCATAGATGACCTCGGCCAGCGGCAGATCGTAGGTAATCATGGCTCGGGTTTGCGACAAATACTCGGTGCCCCGTTGAACACCACGCCGGTCCTGGCACAGCTTCATGACCTGTCCGATCTGTTCGGTGGGAACCACGAAGTTTACGCGGACGATCGGCTGCCTGAATTCCTCAATTTCGTGGGGTTCGGGCACATCCTGCGGCTTATGAATCTCGTGCGTCTCGCCTTTGGTATCCACGACGACGTAAGTCACGTTGGGCGCGGTTTGCACCAAATCCACATCGCATTCATTCTCCAGCCGTTGCTGAACGATTTCCATGTGCAGCAATCCCAGAAAGCCGCAGCGAAAGCCAAAGCCAAGCGCCTCACTGGTCTCGGCGGCAAACTCGAAACTGGGATCGTTGATGCTGAGCTTCTCCAAGGCCTCGCGGAGTTCTTTAAAGTCTTGTCCATCGCTGGGGTAGAGGCCGCAATAGACCATTCGCTTGGGTTCTTGGTATCCAGTCAGTGGTTCGGCGGCATTGGGGCCAGTGGCAGTCACCGTGTCACCGATGTGGACGTCCTGGAGCGATTTAATGTTGCAGATGAGATAGCCCACCTGGCCGGCCCGTAATCGTTCTGCAGGTCTACGCTTGGGAACAAAGTGTCCCAGTTCGATGGCGTCGTAGATGGCGTCGGCCCTGGCCAGGCGAATTCTCTGGCCTTTTTCAACCGTGCCGGACATCAGCCGCACGTAGGTGATGGCGCCGCGAAAG
>JANSWS010000755.1 GCA_024743355.1 bacterium | reverse complement strand
ACCCTGGTAACGAGAGTGCAGAGTGCCCTGGTAACGAGAGTGCAGAGTGCCCTGGTAACGAGGGTGCCAGGGAATCTTCGAAGCTAAAACGTAATCAGTTGTGGCCTATAAAGAGGGCTCTGCCTAGTAACCGAATTTCTTTCAGGCTCCGCCTGCGGTGATTCTGATCCCGGCAATGAAGTCGCTTGGCCTGATTCCCGAGGCAGAGCCTCGAAGACACGCGTTCCAAAGCAGAGCCATGGAACGAGGGTTGCGCAAGGTGGATCCGCAAGAAGTGTCCCTAATCGGTCTGCTTGACGTTACGCAAGTGCTTGTCGCAGAAGCTAAGGATTGCGGTGTAAGCTTCCTGTTGATTAGCCTTCTTGCGAAAGCCGTGACCTTCGTCAGGGAAGACCAGGTATTCGACCGGCACATGATTGGCTTTCACGGCCGCCACAATTTCATCCGATTCGACTTGTAACACGCGCGGGTCGTTGGCTCCTTGCAGCACCATCAAGGGGCGTATGATGTTCTTCGAGTGGAAAAGAGGAGAGATGCTCTTGAAGTAGTCTTCATCGTCGAAGTCGCCCATCTCGTTTTCGAGTGCCTTTCGCTGAGCCTCCCACCAGGGTGGAATGTTTTGCACCGTGCGATGCCAATTGGAGATTCCAAAGATGTCGATGCCCAGTGCAAATGCTTCGGGCTGGAAGGTCAGTGCAGCCAGTGTCATATAACCGCCGTAGCTGCCACCAATAATCCCGATCTGCTCTGCCTCGATCCGACCCGTTGCGGCCAGCATTTTTTTGCTGGTCACACAGTCCATTAAATCCTTCTTGCCGTGGTTGCGATTGTCCAAGGATTCAAAGCTTTTTCCGTAGCCGCTGCTGCCGCGGTTGTTGATAGCGTAGATCGCATAGCCGTGATTCACTAAAAACTGAATCAAAGCCCCATAGCCAATCGTGGATTGGCCACCCGGTCCGCCATGGACCCACACTAAGGCGGGTACTTTTCGCTCTTCAGCGGCGGTTTTAGGCAGGTACAGAATGCCAGGGATCTCCAGGCCATCAAACGATTCGAAACGTTTTACTTGCCCCTCGACAAGATGTTGCGGATCGATTTCGCTATTGAGCGAAGTGGTTAACTTCTGCGGTTTACCGCCATCCAGTTTCAGATAAAACAGATCCCCCGGCATCTTCGCGCTGGAAGCGTAAAAAGTCGCATGCTGTTCATCGTTGGATATGCGGAAGGAAGTGATGCTTGCTTGAGGAACCGTCGGCAGTTCGATGGGCTCCATCGATTGGGCGTCAAAAACTTGGACACGCGTTTGGGAGTCTTCATTGACGCCGACCACCAGGTATTTCCCGTGTTTGGAGAGGGACGCAAAGGCAACATCCCAATCCGTTTGGTACACGGTTTCCAGTGTCTTGGTCTGCAGGTCCAATTTGGCCAGGTAGAGAAAATCACTGTCACGGTCGGTGATGACATACAATGACTTGCCATCCAAGCTAAATTCTACCGGAATAAAATTGATT
>JANSWS010000227.1 GCA_024743355.1 bacterium | reverse complement strand
GAGAATGCTTTGCTGCGTTGTTTGGACAAATCGCGGATGAACCGCCCCAACACTGCGAGAGAACTCGCGCAAGCCATCGAAAGATCTCCAGCTGCTCACAAGTGGACGCTCGAAGAAGGTGAGCTTTGGTGGGGAAGGCACCAACGGGGACGCCCAAAGGTTGTCGATAATGCGTCGAATTCAGACGATCCTACGAAGGGTGACCAAAGTGATCAGACCTTCGATCAAACCATGGATTTCAGCTAAGTCGTTAAGGCCTTTGGTCAAACCGCAATGCGGCACAGCTCTCCGCCAAAGTAAATCCGCTTCGGAAAATCGAGCTACTCGGAATCAAGACCAAGCCTAGTAGCGGAAGCCGATGCCGATGTTCGAGAAGAAATTCGCACTTTGCTCGTTCAACCCCCATCCGACCCGCGTACCGACTTCGAAGTCGGGTGTCAGCAGATAATGAATTCCGGGGCTGATGAAATGACGGACGAGCTCTTGCTCACTGCCATCCGAGAAGATTCCGAAGTACTCCATGTGAGCCTCCGTCCGCTCGCCGAAAGAACGCTTCAGAACAGTCGAGGGTGCCCAAGTGTTGAAATGATCCCCCTCTGCGCTGGCAAAGCGGTAACGCACCTCCGACGCCCAGTGCCAATCGCCGGGCAACTCCCATCCGAAAACATAACCCGCCAAGAGACTGGTCGTTGTTTCGGGGCCGCTGGTGGGAGTGTATCCGCTCAGCGTAAAGGCACTTTCCGGAAGCCAACCATTTTGGTCGGTAACCCTCGTCTTGAGGCCGTAAAAAATCTTGGCCTCTTCTTCCAATTCGCCACCGGGTTCTTCAATTTCAGGAAAGCCTTCCGCGCCTCCGCCCGAAATGAGGTTGGGTTCTCCACCCACTTCGTAATTGGTGCCGAACTGGAGCTCCACGTTCTCGGTCAAACCATACCGCAAGAGTAACTCTGGAAGGCTATGAGTGTCTTTGGCGTTCTTGTTGTCGATAAAACTCCAAGCCGATTCCACCGCAAATCGACCCTGGCCAACCGTGCTCAAGGCTTGTGTAAACGAGTCACGCTCCGTCTCGATTTCATCAACTTCACCCTCTTGGCCGAAGCCAGGGAGGCAACACAGGATGGTTGCCATGATCATCGATAATAAGTAACTGACAAACGAGTCACGGAGGCGATTGCTGTGCATCCTTGCATCCCTTAAGCCGATACCCAACGTGCCGCTGAATGACAATGGTCAGTTCGATTTAGCTAGCAATTGAGTGTCAATCTGATCTACTGTTCCATCGGCTCCGATTCAGCTGCAAGTCAATGTTCCGCGATTAAACAGCAAAACCGCGATAATCGTATTCTTCCCGTTCCGCGGATCGAGTCCGATTGGCGGTCAGCGCTTATCGCCAGCGGCCGGCCATCAGCTCACTCAGGGGGCGGGTCGTCGCATTGCCCTGCAGAATGATCTTCAGAATCGAGGCAATGGGTGTTGCCAAGAACATACCAATGATGCCCCACACAAGGCCGAAGAACATCAGGGCCAATAGCAGAAAAACGGGGCTGACATCAAACGACTTGCCCATGATTCTGGGTTCCGCCACATTGCCGCTCACAAATTGAATCGCGGATACCAGGGCGAAGCAGCTGACGGCGGACAAGGGTGAGATTTCAGAATTCAGTACTAGAAAAGGCAGTGGCGTTAGCGTGCTAATCAATGGACCGATGTTCGGGATAAAATTCAATAGGAAGGCAAGAAACCCCAGCAAAATTGCTAGTGGAACTCCAAACAGCCAAAGCACGAACCCAAAAGCAAAGCCGGTGATGGCTGAGATAAAAGTCTTCATCACCAGATACTGCCTTACCTGCGATTCAACCTCGCGCACCAATTCCGGCGGGTCTTGAGAAAGCTTTTCATTTCCGAGCAATAGGAAGAACACGAAGATCAGAATCAGAATGCCGTAGGAAAGTAAGCTGGACAAAGCGGTAGCGAACTGAAACATCTGCGCTTGGAGTGACTCCGAGAGGTACTGCATGAAATGCGCGATCGCCTGTGATTTCTCATCCGTCGATTTCTCATCTGTTTCGTCACCGGCTGCATCGCTGCTTTGCATGACTGGTGGATTGGGGAGTTCGTCTGTTTGCGATCCATATTCACCGCCCAGGCTCCTTTCCAACCAAAGGGCGATCGTTGCCAGGCGTTGTTCGTAGGCTCCCGAGTTCTGAGACAAATCCCGGATGGACAGCCAGACGGTAGCTACGAATCCAACTACGAGCAGAATTGAAAGCGTCAACGTTACGGCAAATGCGATCCAGCGATTGACGCCCAGCTTGTGTTCCAACAGCGTCAGGATGGGGCGAATGCCGATGACAAAGAACAGAGCAATGATGAACGGCAGCAGCACTGATTTGAGAAAATGCAAGCTGGCGGAGACGGCGATGACGGTCAGAATTACCAGACAAATTGTTTGTGTTTTCTGCATAAGACTGGTGTTGGCGAGCAGATATCGGGGATCGCGTTGCCACAGGTGAGTGAAGCAGCCAAACGCAGCCGGTCTCGGCTGGCCACAAGATAATGCAAGTTCAACTCGGCGAGCCAGATCTTAGCATCCCAAGTTTAGCAAGTCGCCGATTTGTCCCATGAAGCCGGCAGACGAAAATGCTGTATAAATCGGCGCAGCAATTGGTTGGTGGCCTCTGGTTCGCAACACTTTTGCCCAAAAACTTCCAGCGAATCGCCGGTAATACGTTTTATATACTGCGGGTATGCGCGGACACGCTGCAGCAATGCGGCGCGGTCGAGCTCCGGATGAAACTGAGTGCAATAAATTGGTTTGCCGCGGATCTTGAAGGCTTGGTTTTCAACCTTGGCGGATGAGGCCAGTAAAATAGCGTCGGGCGGGAGCTTGGTAACGTAGTCCTGGTGCCCCATGGGAGCCATGAACTCGTCTCCCAAGCTTGCAAATAAGGCGTCGTTTTTTCCGGCTTCGGTCAGGCGTACCGCATGGGTTCCCACTTCGGCGTGGCTGAGATCGGTGATCACTTCGCCTCCTAGAGCCTTGGCCATTGCTTGAAAACCCCAGCATGAGGCGAAGGTCGGTTTGCTCAATGCGTGTAGCTCACGCATGGCTTCCAGCGCAGGCGGTAGCCAGTCGCCCCCTTCAGCCACCGAATAGTCTCCACTGCCTCCGAGCAGCACCACATCGAATTTCTGCAGGTGTGCGATGCTGGGCGCCCCCGAGAGCAGATCGAAAATTGATATCTGATTCGAGCTGCAGCCAAGGGCCCGTGCAAAACAAGCAATCTCCTGAATCCGCATGGGGTCATCGGGATCACGGATTTGCAAGAGCAAGAATCTAGTGGTCATGATCAATGGCGAATCTCAATCAGTGGCTGGTCCCAAATCCGCGGACTGAAGAAATGGCATGAAGTACTGACTCCCAGTCCGACCTGTTTCCTTGCGAGAGGCCGGGTCCCTCGCGCACGCGACCTATCATACCCTTTGTATCTACAACGGGCATGCTGCAGGAATTGGAAACATCTTGGTGGATGGTATCGATCGAGCCCCGGCAGACTAGATGGGACAGCTTCTGCCAGGCCGCGAGTTGACCACTGGCTCTTGCTTCGACGACCCCAGCTGTGATTGAAGAACGCGTTGTAATTTCTGGCGCGCACGGGCCAAACGACTGCGAACCGTTCCCATTTTCAGCTTCAGTCCCCGGCTGATTTCCTGATAAGAATGCCCTTCCATTTCCCGCAACTCGAGGATGAGGCGGGATTGCGGGTCCAGTTGTCCTAACGCCCGCCTGACGCGCAGCCTATCTTCGGATGCCTCGATCAGCTCCTCACCTGACCTGGAGCCATCGGCCGGGTCATGCAAGCCCGCCCGCTCGACTTCTTCCAGCGAAAGGCATGAAATAGACTGGCGACGGCGGTCCGCCAGGAACTGATTGAAGCTGATCCGGAATAGCCAACTGTAAAAAGCCGATTCAAAACGAAACGTGTGCAGCTTGTCGTAGGCCTTAAGAAAGGTTTCCTGAACGATGTCTTCCGCCGTTTCATGGCACTTGGAGAGCTTCAAGGCATGGGCATAGATCCTGGACTGATAGCGTCGGACTAACTCGCCGAAGGCAAACGAATCGCCAGCGATTGACCACTTAATAAGCAACTCATCATTGGCTTCGCCGTAATCAACATCGAAGCGTCGCGGCGGATTGCTGATGGCCGAGTCTTCCATTATCGATGGAACGCAGCCGGCGGCATCGTGGCTGGCGTTTGCCACAGCTGAAATGCCGAGCGACGAGCTTTCGCGATCTTGCTCCGCCCAGCTTCTCGCCACGTCCGATTTTTGGGGAGATATGTGCAAGAGTTCGTACATGGAGGTGAATTTCAATGAACCGCGGTTAAAGGGGTGGAGCCGAGATACCAATTACGCGTTTTGTGTTCCCGGTTTCCGCAAAAGTTTTTTGGGAATAGCGAGGTACCCTCCGCAAGAATCATTTGCTGCATGCATCTTTACGAGGCGGGTAACAGATTGGGAAAGCAACCATTGCTCCGGCCCCAAGCACAGGCCGGGCAGGCTGAGAGAGCTGGCAAAGGGGACAATACGTGCTTGAGTGGGAAAAACTTAGACGGATCTGTGGGCGTGCGAGTTTAGATTTGCCTACAATTGGGTTGTGGTGCCACCCCGCCAGGTTGGGCGATTTTCCGGATTTGTTTCTCACCCTCGACGTCACGAGATTCGATGAGCGGTAATACGTCAGAAGAAGTTACCCAGTTGCTGTGTTCGACCGTCGAAGGTGACGTGGATAATGCCGAACAGTTGATGCCCCTGGTCTATGACCAGCTACGGGCTTTGGCTGCGAAGATGTTGGAAAACGAACGTCCGGGAGCGACTCTGCAAGCCACAGCCTTGGTCAACGAAGCCTATCTCAGATTGGTGGATCAGACGCGGGTCGACTGGAAAGGCAAGTCGCATTTCTTCGCCATTGGGGCGACCATCATGCGTCGCATCCTGGTGGATTATGCTCGGGCCAAGAATCGGCATAAGCGAGGAGGCGGTTGGAAGCGGGTGGAATTGGAAGGCACACCCGAGTTGTCCGCCCATCGCGACCAGGATGTGTTGGCCGTCGATGAAGCCCTGGAGAAGCTGAGCAGCATTGATCCCGTTCAGGCCAAAATCGTGGAGATGCGTTTTTTCGGTGGCCTGACCGTCGCCGAGGTGGCCGAAGTTCTCAAAATGTCGAAACGCAAGGTTGAGTATGAATGGCAAATGGTTCGTGCCTGGTTGCGTCGCGAGCTGGGTGAGGAACAAGAGTGAGTTCCGACGGACATTCTCGCGTTAAGTCGATGTTCTTCCGAGCCGTTGATATGTCGCCCGCGGAGCAGGACGTGTTTATCAAGCATGCGTCCGCAGGTGACCAGCGATTGGAGGAAGAGGTACGTTCGCTACTTCGGCATCATTCCAATCGGACACTGCTACCGCAAATGGACGCAGGGCAGACCCGCGTTAGCGATCAAGCAGAGCAGGAAACCCAAGGAGCTCTCCAAGCGAATTCCAGCGAGATCGAGGGCAACACACAGTTGGTTCTGGCGGATCTGTGGAATGAAAATCGCGAATTGCTGCGTTACCGACTGTGGATCTTCGCGCTGGTGATGACTTTGATTATCGCCTTCTCGATCGTAAGCCGAATTCTCGGCCCTGTCGTGCAACCGCCATGGTTTCCGCTGTTTCACGTTATATGTCTATGCGTGAACCTTGTATGCCTAGGCCTGTTGGGGCGGTGGAGGAGCCCAAGACTGTCTCTGTTGCGAGTGCTGGAAGTCGTCGTGACCTTCAACGCGGGCTTACTGATCGTAGCCGTGGATCTGCAGGAAACGCATGTCTTGGGAGAAAACCTGAGAAAAGCCGGAATGACAGCTGAGTCCTCTGTGGAACAAGTGATAGAGCCGGCGAAAGTAACGGGCGATGCAGTATCCCCAGCGCAGAAAGATGCGCAGACTGCTACGGACGACGCGGTGACGGATAACCTTCGTGATAAGCTGCGAGTGGTGCGGGTTGCCGAAGCAAATCTATATACCTGGGCCGTTCTGATTCTGATGTACGGGGTCTTCATTCCCAACACTTGGCAACGTGCGGCATTTGTGCTGCTTCCGTTGGCGGTAATTCCCTATGCGTTCGACGAATTAAGCCGGATTGCTTACCCGCAAATTGCAGCCGTATTGGCCAACGTCGATCAGGGATTACCCATGCCCTTTGTGGCGGCCGGGATTGCCGTGGCGGCTGCAAGTGTGATTCACGGATCGCGTCTTTCAGCTTTTCGAGCCCGTCGCTTCGCCCAGTACGAATTGATCCGTGAAGCAGGAAGTGGAGGGATGGGAAAGGTCTACGAGGCGAGGCACGTAATGTTGAAACGCCCATGCGCGATCAAAGTCATACAGCCCGAGCGTCTCAACGAACGCAATCTGGCTGGCTTTGAACGCGAAGTACGGGCTGCATCGCAGTTGACTCATCCCAATACCATCGAAGTCTACGACTATGGGCAGACGAATACGGGACTATTCTTCTACGTGATGGAGCTGTTGCCGGGAATGAATCTGTGGGATATGGTCCAAGAGACCGGGCCGCTGCCACCCGGACGAGCCTTGCACTTTCTCATCCAGATTTGTGGCGCTCTTGAGGAAGCCCATCGCAGCGGACTTTACCACCGCGATATCAAACCTGGAAACATTTTTGCCACCGAACGCGGCGGTATTTACGACTTTGCGAAATTGCTGGATTTCGGTCTGGTGCGGGTGACCCAGCACGAGTCTGACCATCAAGATGAAGATCGCACCATGACCGCGGGAACCCCTGCGTACATGTCTCCGGAACAGATTTCCAGCTTCGATCAGGTGGATGGTCGCAGCGACATCTACTCGTTGGGAGCCGTCGCTTATTATTTATTGGCTGGCCGGCCACCCTTTGTTTACGACAATCAAGCTGAAGTGTTGATTGCTCACGCCAGCGAACCGGCAAAGCCTCTCAAATCACTTCGTCCCGATGTGAGTTTTGAGTTGGATCAGATCGTGCTCAAGTGTCTCGAGAAGGCACCCGAGGATCGCTTCCAGACTGCCGAACAACTGCAGGCTGCTTTGCTGGAGTGCTCGTCCACAGCGGTCTGGTCGCAGGACGATGCTCGGAAGTGGTGGCAGAATTGGCAAGCCGAGACAGAAAAAAATCGGATGGAACAACCGTCGCCATCTCTCAGCGGATGAATTGGTCTACGTAGTCGTCCCCCAGGCCAACTTGGCCATAGTGCTTACGGCACATCTCGATCTTGGTGAATACATCTTCGTAACCCAGTGGCTTGCCCCACGGATCGACATAATACATCACACCATGGACCTGGAAGAGGGTGATCATCTCCTCCACGTCATCCGGGACTACCAGAGTATGTGTTTCTCCCGGAGGTTCATACACATAGGCCCCCTGCTCTGCGACCCAATCGTGTTCCAGGTAATGCCACTTTCCGCGGATAACATATCCGTGCACCGGATTGGGGTGCCGATGACGGCTGAGGATTCCGGATTTGCGAACTCGCAATAGATTGACCCAGTAACCCTGGGATGTGTTCAAGCATAGCGGTCGAAACCAAACGTTTTCCGCCTGAGGAACCCAGATGTTCTCGTTCTCCGGGATCGCACAAGGGACCACCAGATCAGCCTGCGCTTCCGCTGGCATCGGCAACTGATACGGCATGCGAGTGAGATCGTTCATGTTTTAATCCATCAAGGAATGACCAAAAAAATAAATGCGTAAATGACCAAATGAACAATCACCAAACGAGCAATTACTTAGTAGCCATCATGGCTCCGCGTGATGAGGCCCGATCGGCAGTTTCCGCTACGAAACGCATCGGATCGGAGGGCACCGATGGACTTTGTGGGATTTAACCTGCGACGAAAAACCAAAGACCTGGACAACGGACTGTCGGGCTTCGTCACGCGGAGCCTGAGCGGTTACCAACTCTCTAGCAGCATGAGTAGCCGCCGTCGACAGTCAGGATGCTGCCAGTAATGAATGAGGCCCCGGGGGACAGAAGGAAACGAACGGGGGCAGCGACTTCTGAGGGTTCGCCCCAACGCCGCATGGGAGTCCTGTCCAGGATAGCAGAATTTCTTGCCGGATCGGCGCGCAACGGCTCCGTCATGTCCGTTTGAATCCACCCCGGAGCCACCGCATTGACGCGAATCCTGTCCTTGGCCCAAGCGATTGCCAGCGATTTCGTCAATTGGACGATGCCGCCCTTGGAAGCCGCATAGGCGGGTACAAGTCCACCGCCAAAGAAGCTCAACATGGAGGCAATGTTGACAATGGAACCTTCCGCGCGTGACAGCTGTGCGTGGGCCGCCTGAGAAACCAGCATGGCGGAAACTAGATTCACCTGAAGGACGCGCGAAAAGACCTGAGAGTCAAATTCCTGGCCCCTTGCAATCATCCCCGCGGCGTTCACCAGGGCATGCAGTGAACCGCAATCGTGGATTACGGTCTGAACACGCACTGCGTCCGTAACATCGCACTCGACGAAGTTAAGCGCCTCACTGCCCTGTAATTGGCTGCTTAGGTCGATTCCAATCGCGGTAACTCGCCAGCCATCGGCAACCAAATCGCGAGCAATCGCCAGACCGATACCGCTGGTACCACCCGTTACAAGTGCATGGGGTTGTTCAACTCGATCCATCGTCAGATTTCAATGCCTAGCGCAGCGGTCAATGTCTAACGGTCAACCCGAAACTGAATAGATGTACGTCGAGCTTGTTTTCGAACGTGGAACCTGGAACGCCACCAATTCCTGGCAGAATGACTTGTCCCGTCCGCGTGTTTTCAAAGGCGTAGGAATAGGCCAGGTTCGCGGACAGACTGTCGGTGAAGTCATAGGAAGTACCGCAGCTCAGCATGTGCTGAAACATCAGCGGTGATGCGATGTTGTAGAAGGCTTCGCTATTCTTGATCGGGTTTTGGTTGTAGGTGTAACCTCCCCGCAAGAAGAAACGGTCTGTCAACGCGCATTGGACCCCCCCGGCCACGGAAACCACGGAACTGTAGTCGAGGCCATTCAAGGCACCTGTTGCATCAAAGTAAGCGGGATCACCAAATCCGTCGGTGTTGGCAAAATCCAGAAATCTCACGTCGAGCGCCAGCAGCAGGTTCTCCCAGCCATCGTAGGATGTGCCCACGGACAGAATCAGCGGCAAATCAACATCGACCCGGTTGGAACGTGGCAAACCGTTTTCATCAACCCCGTTCGCCTCGAAGCCTTCCATCCAGGTCGGGCTCTTGAGCGAGGCTCCGAATCGCCAGGCTTCATCGTAAATGTAGTAAGCGCCCAATTGAAAGCCGCCTCCCCAGTGGTAACGGGTGGCAGTGGCTGTCGAGTAGCTTCCGTCGGCATTGGCAGACCCAAACACAAAGGGTTCAACGGCGATACGGGCTGTGGTCAGAGTTGGGCCCGCGGCTACGGAAAGTTGGTCCGTTAACGCCAAGGAAACCACCGGAGCGAGTTGTAAAAACTGTGCATTGGAAGCCACATTGCCCAGTCCTCCAAACGCGGGTGGGGCCAGAACCGGGTTGGTCGCATCGGCGGGCAGATTGGTGCCAAAGCCGGCCACCGTGTTCAAGGCAAACCCAAGGGTGACTGCCTCATTTTCCGTTTTATGCACCCAAGCGAAGTTAGGGACGGGAAAGGCTCCGTTGTCCGCCTCCGTTGAACCCGAGAATCCACCCACCGAGGAGGAAACCTCGTGGTTGGGAAAGAGCAAACCAAACCCAAACGCCGTTTCCGATCGTTTTAGACCGCTGATCGAAGCCGGGTTCCAATACATGGCTCCAATGGAATCGATCGGGGCGGCGACGCCAGCTCCCCCCATTCCGCGATTTACCGGTCCGCCGCATTGCAGAATGGGACCCTGAGCAAAGGCCGTGGCCGAACACAATGCGATCAATAACAGCATCAGCGTTCGGCAGCTTAGATTGGCAGTCATTTGCATAGAGTCTCCATGAGCGGCAATTGGGCCTGGCTCTCTATGCAATCGGCAAAATCGTTACAACCGTTTTATTTTAAATTTCGTCATTTGGAGCTTTATGGCAAATTCATGCTCAAGATTTCAGTTGCTAGCAGCCACCGCCGGCAAAGAATCGACGAAGCCCGCCTCGGTCCGCCGCAATTCAGATAGTGTCATGGACCGCAAACGCTCTAAACGCTGGCGATGAACTGGATCTAGAGCCAGGTTTACCAATTCCTCCGGATCGCTTTCAAGGTCGTACAACTCTTCGATCTCGCCCTCAACAAAGGTTCGCACATACTTGTAGCGACCATCGCGCAAGAGCGCGTACCAGGGCACATTGGCTGTCAAAGTAAGCTCTTCCCCGTTGGGAATGACGTTGGTGTCGCTGCCGTAGCTTCTGGATGTATGCGTCATCAACATCGGAAGTTCCCAATCCGTTCGCTCCGGAGACTCGAGCAGAGGCCGGATATCGCGTCCGTGCATCTTCCAGGGGATGTCAACCCTCGCGATTCGGCAGATGTAATCGACCAGATCCGGAGCATTGACGGCATGCGGACAAGCACGACCGACCTGTGCCCCTTGCTCAGGTTCCACGATGATCAAGGGGGAGGCCACGGTAGCATCGTAGGGAGCTACTTTCTGATTGAACCCATGTTCGCCCAGCCCATATCCCTGATCGGCCGTGTAAATGACCAGCGTGTTCTGCAATTGCCCGCTGGCTTCGAGTGCCGAGATCAGTCGGCCCACACCTTCATCGACAGCCATGTTGCACTCGTTGACTTGTTGAATCCAATCATCAAATCGCTTGCCCGCTCGATTGACGTTGAAGTTACTGGCCGGCAAATTGCGTTTGCGCATCGCGGCACCGCCATCGTTTGTCGGTACCCAGGCAGAAGTGTCTTTAAGGTAGGCGGGCTTGTCATCCCAGGGCCCGAAAATATCAGAGGGCAAGCTGGTCGTTTGTCCGCTTAGCTTGTCCTGGTGTCTTTCTGCCGGAGTGGTTGGACCATGGATGGCGCCATAACAAAGCCACAGGTACCAGGGTTGGTCGGCGGGCCGATCCTTGCCTTGGATGTAGTCCACCGCCCAGTCTGTGTAATTGTCGGTTGAATAACCGGGTACCAGTTGATCTTCGCCCATGATGGTCACGATCTGGTCGACATAGTAATTTCCGGCGTTATCGGGGTGGGCTGGGCGGTTCCAAACCATTTGATAATCCCAATCCCGCCCCAAGCCGCTATCGACCCCTGTATGCCACTTGCCGATCTGTGCCGTGTGGTAACCGGCCTTGCGTAATTCCGCCGGAACGAATGGACATTGGGCCGGATCGTAAACACTGCCAGGATACGTACCTTGCATGCGCATGGATTCCACGCCGTGCTGCAAGCGACCGGTCAGAATGCTGGCCCGCGAGGGCATGCACCAGGCGCCCAGGTAAGCGCGAGTAAACCGCACGCCGCGCCGCGCCAACTGATCGATGTTCGGAGTTTGCACCCAAGCCGGATGCTCACCGTAGCAGGAGATCGTCTTGTAGCTTTGGTCGTCTGCGTAAATGAACAAAATGTTCGGGCGCTCAGAACCAGATGCCGTGGACTGCGGCTCTTGCCCCATGGCTGGCAGCGAGAGCAAAACGATCAAGCAGACGCCGGCGATCGACTCGAAATGTTGCACCATCCCATGAGCGAACAGCAATCCGGGCCGCCGACTGAAAGAAAACATGGTTAAGTACCGCACCATGATCTCCTGAAGAAAGTTTACAGTGGGGTGTTGAGGCGGAAACAGTTTCTTATGGGCTGCCCGGGGGTTGCACATCGTCGGCATCCATGGCGCTCTCGGTATCTTCACCGGATGATTGCATGGCAACCGTCGCATCCAAACCGGAATCAGCCTGAACATCCTTGGCCGCAGCGACAGGCTGAGCTGAGCCGGTTGCGGACAGACTTGACAGCAGTTTGTCGGCAATGCTCTTCGCCAACACGGAGGATGTCGTTCCAGCGGCGGCTTGTGGGTTGGAAGCTATCTGTTCGCTGCGAAGCGATTGTAAGTCTTCCAAGGCTTGCGAGAGCGATGCGTAACGATCTTCGGGAACCTTCGCCACCAGTTTTTCAAAAAACGCATCGAGCTCGGGCACCGCACCCGGGCAAGTCGCGTGTAGCGATGGTATCGCCGCGTTTTGGTGCGCCATGAGCTTTTTGACCATAGATTCAGCTTCGTACATGGGGCGTCCGGTGGCCAAATACCATAGAGTCGCACCGAGCGAGTAAATGTCGGCACGCGCGTCGACTGCCTTGGTCGCCATGGCTTGCTCGGGGGCCATGAAGTCCACAGTCCCCATAATCATTCCGGTACCGGTCAGTTGGTC
>JANSWS010000552.1 GCA_024743355.1 bacterium | reverse complement strand
GCTGATGAAGAAACGCGAATTTTTAAGAGCACTTGGATATGCCAATTTGCTTTTCAGACTACACAGCGTCTGCAAAGGCCGCCAGAAGATCCATGGTAGAAACAATTCCGACCAGTTCATCATTGTCATCAACGACTGGCAAATGATGAATTCCCTCGCGGACCATCTTGCGGGTTGCCTCTCCCAGACTGGAATCCTGGGAAACGGCGGTTACCGCATCGCTCATGTAGGATTGCACGGACTCCGTTCCCATCGTGTGAGCCAGTTTGTCCAGCAAGAATCGTTGCGAGGCGGGGTCGATAAAATCGAGTTGATAGACTTCGTCATCAACATCGCGGGTCATATCCACCAGATCCGAAGTCGACAGTATGCCAACGCACCGGTTTTTACTATCAACCACCGGAATCGCACTGACTCGATTCTCTCCCATCGCATTGAGCGCGTCATGGATCGTATCGGATGCATCGAGTGTCACCACGTGACGGCTCATGATTTCCTTGATTGGCGTGTCATAGACTTTCGCACGCATCACTTAACTTCCTTTATTGAAAAATTTCATCGTCGCCAAATATTCCCGCGAGCTTTGGCTTGAGTGCTCCCGGGTGCTCAGAACTCTCTGCTCCTTTCCGAAAACCATGAGCCGCCTTGGCGTTAGCCGCGGTTCTCTTCGGTTTTCGAATAGTTTCGAAGGAACAATCTCCATGTTAAGAAACAGGCTCGGTGGCATGTTCAGCCCGTTCGAATCCACAATGCATCCAACTCCCGTGCATCCAGCTATCCGCTTCGCACGAAAATGCCCCAAGCCGCGCTTGTGTGCGAATTCGCACTTGGGCCTGCTCAAGCGACCAGCCTGGTTCCATGTTTGCAAAGCGATTGAATTCGGTTCCATAGTAGTTTCGCAATGGTAACGCACCCACTGGAGACGAACAATCCAGCCGGAACGAAGTTTGCAACGTGGGATTTCGCATGGGTTGAGTTAGGTCGGCAAGTTGAGCCGCTCAAAATCGAGCATCGATCGTGCCGACGCGTCAGCGGCACCCGCCGCGTGTCTAGACGGATGGCTGCCATTGCGGTGGCAACAAATCCAAAGACGAACCAAGCAATGCAAGACCCTTGGAAAATCATCATTTTTCTCGGAATGACGGCTGCGCTGCTGTTGTTGGGATGGCAGTGGCAGTCGCGGTGGAGGAGCACATTGGAGAATCGCAGCGGTCAAGATGCACACGGGCAAGTTCAGGGCGAGAATGAATCTATTGCTTCCGATCCGTCCACAGGTGAGCCAGTTGGGAACCAAACGCCGGCAAGAGATCCTCAGGAGCCGCAAGAAATGGCGATTCTCCGATCGCAAATGGTTGCCCAGCAGCTTAGGTCTCGGGATATTCAAGTCCCAGCGGTACTGCGGGCGATGAATCGCGTTCCTCGGCAGGCCTTTGTGCCTGAACACTTGCGGTCCCGCGCTTATCTTGACGGCCCCTTGCCGATTGGTCATGACCAGACCATTTCCCAACCTTATATTGTCGCGCTGATGACCCAACTGGCTCGTCCAACCAGCGGGTCCAAAGCATTGGACATTGGCACGGGGTCCGGCTACCAAGCCGCCGTGTTGGCTGAGATCGTCGACCGGGTTTTTACCATCGAAATTGTTGAACCTTTAGCAACTCAGGCACGAGAGCGTCTGGACGCTTTGGGCTACGGGAACATTGAGTATCGCACCGGAGACGGCTATCAGGGCTGGCCGGAACAAGCGCCTTTCGATTTGATCATTGTGGCCGCCGCACCCGACCACGTCCCCCAACCACTGCTCGATCAATTAGCCGTTGGTGGACGGTTGGTCATCCCCGTTGGTCGATTCCGTCAAGAGTTGCTTGTATTCGAAAAACAAGCCGACGGAACCACGACTTCCGAACGTGTTGCGCCCGTCAGCTTCGTGCCCATGACCGGGCAGGCACAGCAACCGTGAAAGTCACGTGAGCAAACGCCTGCGCAGACACCCTACGGAGAGGCATGAACCACGCAGGCGCTGGGCTTGGTGGAGCGTGGGTTCCCGAGGAGATCTAAGTCCCAGCCAGTTTGGATAGCGGCAGATGCGGATTGACGGGCGGGCTCTTGAAAGCTGTATCAGCAATAAAGATACCGCCGGCGTTCGGCGCGTCGGAGCGTCGCTCGTGCGGCATGTGCTCGACAGCTGTTGTGATGATCAACTTGATCTCGCCGTCTTCCATTTCTAACAGCAGCGGGCATGTCGCTTGCGGGCTACCAGGAGTTTTCCAGATAAACTCGAGCTCGCCGTTATAAAGACTGTATTGCCTCGTTTCGCCGTACTCGGCGGGATTTGGATTGTAAAAGCTGACAATAATGCTCTGCTCGTCAGGCGTCATGGTCATGCCATCCGGAACCGACGGCAAATCCGTAACGTCCACAATCGTTTCGGGCTCACCAAGCTCCCCCTTTTCTAAATCGATGTGATAACGAACCACCTTCTTCGTGGGAGAATCGATATCAATCAAGGTCAAACCGCCCGCTCCACCGTCGATTAGATCCTTGCCGTTGCTGCACACCTGGTCACTTCGCATGCGAATCAGACTTCCGTCGCCGCCGCAATAGAGATAGAGCCCAGCTTTCTTGGTTCTGAATTCCAGATCCTTGGTGCCGAACACGACGTTGGCACCGTAAATCGTCCCATCATTGATGATGGTACCTTCCACATCCTGATCAACGCCGGAAACCAGAGAACGCCAGCTATTGTCCAGAATATTGAACAGCCCCAATTCCCGTTCGCTACCGACGATGAATACATTGGCGTCGCTGGTGGGCTTGGCGAACCCGGGCCTGCCAGGCAGTAGGAATTGTTGATTCTTAGCGCTTCGAAGGTCGTAAATATTCAGCGATCCGATTTTGGCTTCCGGGCCATGCTGAATGGCAACCCAGGAAAAAACGCCAGGAGCCAAAGCCGTTGGCCCTTCTGGCAGGAAGCGAAGTTCTTCCGTGGGAGGCATAAACAACAGTTCTGCGACAGCTGAATTCATCTTTATCGGCCTTATTTGAGACGGTCATCAACCAGGCATTGTCTCAAAAAATGGTGCCACGGTCACCGGACCGTGCTTTCTCTGAGGCGACCGCTCAGAGAGACAACGGAAACTGATACGGAACCTAACCTTGCCAACCCCGCTTGTCCACTGCGGTGCGTCAACAAAGCAATTATAGGACCATCCGCCGATCGATTAGACGCCGTCTCCCCGCCCCGAAAGTGCGACCCGCTCAGGGAAGCCGATATGTGGAGAGGCAAAGGCCCCAGCGCCTCATCGCGGCCGCGCGTCTAGCGGCTCTTGCGGCAGGAAAAAAGATCATGTTCGCAAGCCTGAGCGGCAACAGTCACGAAAGTCAGCCTGACCGATCCGCATCGAATCAACCCCTACCCGATTTGCGGAGTTTTGTTATGGTGGCTTCGATTCGATTCGAGACTGTTTCGAGCCACCGCTTCGAATCGCCGGTGTCCGCAATTTATGATCTAAGCGTTACTTCGCATTTGGCAATTGAGGAAGGCAAGCATGGTACAGCCAAAGGTGCTGATCGTTCGAGCGCCTGGGACGAACTGTGACGAGGAAACAGCGTTCGCCTTTGAGCAAGTAGGCGCACGCACGTCAAGCTTGCATATCAATTACTTGATCGAGAATCCCACCGCCGGAAATGACTTTCAAATCCTCTGTTTTCCGGGTGGCTTTAGTTTCGGTGACGACATAGCGGCGGGAAGAATTCTGGCTCAGCGTTTGAACGTCCACCTACGCGATCTGGTGGAGACGTTTCGGGCCAAGGATCGTTTGGTGCTGGGAATATGCAATGGTTTCCAAGTTATGATGCGGTTGGGGATCTTCTTCCCGGAGGCAGATTATCCAGACGCAATCGCCGAGCCTCCAGCGACCCTTACGCTGAATCACCAGCAGCGCTTCGAAGACCGATGGGTGCACGTTGCTACCGGCGTTCCCGACTGTGTATTTCTCAAAGATATCGAGCACATGTATTTGCCGATGGCACACGCGGAAGGCCGATTTGTTCTGCGCAACGCTGATGCCGGCCAGCAGCTGGTGCGGTTGTCGCAAATCGCTC
>JANSWS010000467.1 GCA_024743355.1 bacterium | reverse complement strand
TTCGGGCGTTGAGCACCCAAGGCGGCTGCTGCCCATGTCAGCCAGGCGGAAGGTGAATCCTTCTCAGATGCCTTCGGGCGTTGAGCACGTTGTGCAACGCGGTCATGTGGTACGAAGACAATAGTGAATCCTTCTCAGATGCCTTCGGGCGTTGAGCACGGGCAATAGTGGGTTGTTGGGCGTCCGTTGTGGAGTGAATCCTTCTCAGATGCCTTCGGGCGTTGAGCACCGAACCCTAGACGCACTAGGGCTTGCGGATGTCGTGGTGAATCCTTCTCAGATGCCTTTGGGCGTTTCGCGAGGCTTCGGTTCCGAAGTCGCGTTCTTGAGTTAGCCTACGCCGATGATGCCAGCCTTTCTTCGTGTTCTTCAATCGTTCGAATCAGCCAGCGATTGGTAGAGCCTACCTTGAAGGGTTTAGGGCATTCGCCGGAATCGATCATGCGGTAGAGTGTCCGCTTGGAAACTCTCCAGCGGCTGCAGAGTCCGTTCACATCGAGAACGGAAGGTTGGGCGGCAGAAGAAAAACTGAGCTTATTGAGTTCCTTATTCATTCTTTTGGCAACCTATGTGGCGCTCGTCGCCACATAGACTACCCGGTAGAAAAGCGGTGTCAAATAGGGCCAGAAATTATTGATCAGCCGATCAATTTCTCCAACAAATTTCGGTTGTTGCTCATGGCATCTTTGGCAAGATGCCCGTAGCAATCGATAGTCAAAACGATCGTGCTATGCCGCATCAGTTGTTGACACTCCGGCAGCGTCATCCCATTTATGACCCGCCAGGCACCGGCAGTATGCCT
The DNA here is from genome assembly GCA_024743355.1 of bacterium. Taxonomy (GTDB): domain Bacteria; phylum Planctomycetota; class Planctomycetia; order Pirellulales; family Pirellulaceae; genus Aureliella. The sequence goes on along the minus strand of JANSWS010000467.1, from coordinate 4,908 downwards.
CAAGGCATGGAAGTCGATGATTTCACCTTCCGCGTTCGGTGACTTCAAAAAGTCGGATTCGATTTCATGCTTCTTCGGCTTCGCCGTCTCGATCCAAAGTTGTCGAGCGTCTTCCACATCCTTGCGCAAGGTACCGGCCATCTGAGTCCGGTCGGCAACGGCAAAGACGGTTACCCCTGGCGATTTCCGGTGAACGAAATCGGCCAAGTCCGCGGCCAGTTTGTCGCTAATGAACTGGCGGACAGTCTTCGAATTCTTCGTGATCTTAGCTTTAGCAATGATGTGAGGCTGATCCACATCCAACTGCAGGTTGGCGACCTTGAGTGCCCGCAGCTCGCCGGAGCGGAGACCGGTCTCAATGGCCGTGCGGTACATCAGGCGTCGCTGGTGCCCCGCCATGCCATTGCGATCAGGACCGGCCTCCAAGGCCTTGGAAAGCCATCTCCACTCCTCAAAGCTCAGCATGCGCCGCTCGATGCGACGGTCTTCCTGGACCGAAGGCTTCTTAATCCCAACCGTCGGGTCTGACCGAAGCACGCCTCGTTCGACGCAGTACCTGCACAGCGTCCGCATCGCCGTGATCATGGCGCCACGGGTGCGAGCTGCGAGGCCGTTTGATTTGAGGTAGGCCGCGTAGTCAGCGATCCCATCACGCGAGACGTCACGCATGCGGATCCAGTTGTTAAACGCCACGACATCGCGGATCAACTTTATGGTCCGCGTGATGTGTTCTGCAGAGTCGCCCTTGGCGGCCATATGACTTTGCAGCTTTTGGAGTTGGCTTTCGATCGTCTCACGTTGAAGGCTAACCGGGTCGGCCAGGAGGCCTTCCCCAATCATTCTTGCCTCCGTTTCCCACTTCGCCAGGAGCTTGGCCGCGTTGGCCTTATCCTTGCAGCCAGTACTGCGCCGCTTGCGGTTGCCGTTCTGGTCGATGTAGTCCGCGTACCAGACATCTGACTTGCTGTCTTGCTTGTAGATCCTGCCCATTTGCGTCTTCCTTCTTGGTTGGCAGAGTCTGCCACAACTCGCGGAAGCCCACAGGACTTTTAATCCTGGGTATGCCAAATATCTGCCATAAAGGATAGCATTCGGTGACTTTGAGTGCTAGGAGATGGCACGCGATTGCGCGCCTTAGAGAGGCAGCCAGAAGTGGCTTAGAGGTAGGTTTTCCCTTGCCCAAATCGCCTTTCAGCAAGGGAAACCAAGGTAGCTGAGGCGGGGCTCGAACCCGCACGAGCATTGCTGCTCACAGGATTTTAAGTCCTGTGTGTCTGCCAATTCCACCACTCAGCCAAGTGCCGTTGAAATATGTTTCCACAGAGTTTCCTGGCAGGTACCAGATGGTTCCATTTGGCGGTGACGCCATTTTGGTTCCAATTCAGCTTTTGCCAAGGCTCCGTGGGGCTCTAATATAGGCGATTGGTCCGAGAGCGGAAACTGCCGTGCGAATCTAGCCTATGGCTACGACGCGACGGCCGAGTTTGTGCCGTTGCAAAACCCGTGAAAGCTGAACTTGGCCCGCTATCCGCCCAGCACACGGTACCGACGTCACAATAGCCACTTGCTACGGTCCTAAGGTCAAGCTGAAGACTTCGGGCACGGTTCGGCTTGTTTGTCGGCCTTCTTCATTTTCTTGTCGGCCACCAAGGCGAGTCGCCGCGGTTCGTCCGCTCGCTTCACGGCGCATTGTGGATGGATTCCGCTAGCGGAATAGGTAGGTTCGCGACAAACGGGACATTTGGTAATGACCCGTTGCGGGAACAGCGACAGAGGCTTCTTTTCACTCATAATATGTACCAAACTTGGACGCTCGAATTGGCTAGGTCGCTTCATCCATGCGGAACTACTCTCGGACTCTGCGAGGGACAATGGTCATGGTGTCGAGCACGCGCTTGACACCATTGATTCCATGCATCGAACTAATCAATGCCCGCCGCTGATACTCTTGACCAAGTACACCACTTAAGGTGACCGTTCCAGATAACACCGACGCACTGACTTTGCAGCCAGATCCACCGGCGCGCTGCAGCAGTTTCTTATTCACGCTCTTCAACAATTCCCTGTCGGAAACGTCTTTCCCGAATCCCATACGATTCTCCCGACGCCGCGATGCTCAATTGCCAACACGAGTTCGTTCCAGCAAAGTAAGAAACTCGGATTCAGGACTCATGGTTTCGCTTCAAAATGCGAACCGATCCAGACAGATTCGAAGGCTGAGCAGCGTGGCTATGCCATGTTATGTGAATCTGCGTCACCCGAAGAGAATCACGGAATAGAAGCAACACAGCTGAAGTTTGGGACCGTCAAGCTGGTCGGAAACTTGAGTTGAAGGGTGACGTGCTGCCTCGATTTTATCGTCGATTGGCCTAAAATGACAGAAAATCTGGAATATCGGAGACAATTCTGGTTCGACTTATCGAAAGGATACCGAGCCCACGAATCCCGCGGAACGCATGAAAAGCGGCTTTGCACGGGCGAGGGAGGGCGAATGCACCTACAAACCCCTCAAGATCCCAGAAAAACCAACACGGATCGACAGCCAATCGCACATCGTTTAGATTGCTCACCAATACGGGGTTAAGAATTCGCTGTGCCAGCGCGGAACGTGCTACCAGGCATTCGCTGCCCCGAATGTAGTCTCACGCAGTTTCTTTCTTAAAGGCTCGCATCGCACATCTTACCAGTCGCGTTGGGTTTCCTTATCGGTGCCGAGCTTTCTTGCGAATCTCTATGGCTGCCTTTCAGTCAATCCCCAAATGACTTGTACTGCGAATGGGCTCATTTTGCCCCTCGCATTTGGATGGAAGTAGCGTGCATGGGAAGAGAGTGCTTTCACTGTCTGCATCAACTTGATGCGTTTTGGGATCGTAGTCATGAATATCTATGTTGGAAACCTGAGCTTTAATGCCACCGAAGCCGATATCGAACGCGCTTTCAGCGAATACGGCGAAGTCAAGTCGGTAAACATTGTCAAAGATCGTGACACCGGACGTTCACGTGGATTCTGTTTCGTCGAAATGGTCGATGATCAAGCGGGAAAGAAAGCCATATCAGGTCTCAACGATCAAGAGATTGCCGGCCGCTCAGTCACGGTTAATGAGGCTCGCCCGCGGGAAGATCGACGCGGTGGCGGTGGCGGTGGTGGTGGCGGCAGACGCTGGTAAGCTCGACGGCAAGCGATAACATATCGCTGCCATTACCGACGCCGATTAACGAAGCTTGGTTGCTGGGGATTCTCCGAGCGTATTGAGCTCGACAGACTTGAATGGAACTGTCGAGAGCTTCGTTCCAATTCCAACCGAGCAGCTTAGCGAGGCATACCCAACCGGTGTGCATCGCCGACGAAAACGGCATCGATAATGCCTCTGCAGGGTTAACGGCAACCTGGTTTCATCAAACACAGGTTGCTGTAACCATCCGCTTGACTTCCATCGACAAGAGGACTTTGCCGAATGCGCACAGGCAAGGAATTGCTGATTGAGAGTCGTAGATTTGCCAAGGAAAAACGCTGGCTCAGCTGGCTGCATCTATTGTCAACTCTCGCACTTTTGATCGTTCTCATCGGACTAGCGGCTTCCCCTCTGAGCTTGGCCGTTCGGCTACTGGCTGGGACTTTGGGAGGCTTGGTGTGCGTCCGCATGTTTATTATCTTCCACGACTTTCAGCACGGCGCAATCTTGAAGCGCTCCAGACTGGCAGGCGGCATATTGTGGGTCTACGGAATCTTAACCCTTAACCCACCCAGTGTTTGGAATCGCTCACACAATCATCATCACAAGCACAATTCGCGCTCCTTCGGGATCAATGCTGGCTCCTTTCCAGTGATGACAACGGAGTCTTATCAAGCTGCAACTGCCCAAGAACGCAGACGCTATCTAGCAGCCCGTCATCCACTGACCATTGTCCTCGGCTACCTGACCATTTTTGGCTGGGGCATGAGCCTAAAACCATTTACTCAAAGCCCTGGCAGGCATCTGGATGGCGGATTTGCCGTGGTGGTCCAGATGGTCCTGTTGATCACACTAGCTGCCACGGTCGGCATCCAAACCATGCTCTTGGCCATGCTATTACCTCTGTTCTCCGCTTCCATGATCGGTGCTTACCTGTTCTATGCTCAGCACAATTTCCCTGCTGCAAAGTTAAGGACAGGAACGCAATGGAATCACGTTGATGCGGCATTAACATCGTCAAGCTACATGGATATGGGGCCCATTTTTCATTGGTTCACCGGCAACATTGGCTTTCACCATGTGCATCACTTGAATGCGTTGATTCCGTTCTACCGCCTTCCGGAGGCGATGAAGTCCATGGTGGAATTGCAGACCCCTGGGGTCACCTCGCTTCGCATACGCGATATCCGAGCATGCCTCCAACTCAAGCTGTGGGATTCGAACCGAGACTGTTTGGTTGGCTCGCGCGACTGCGAAGCCATTCCATTGTCGATTGAGCATAGTGAGAACTGAGACCAATGTCTGTGGTGAAGGCAATGTCGCTCGTCACAATGTCGCTCGTGATTGGGGACCGTAATAATTGCTTGCCAATTTTGGTCAACTCGCCAACAGCTGACAGGTAATCCATAATCTGTTCGCTAGTGTCTACTCAACTCAAGGCAATTCACAATGATGAAAACCATCCAGATCGCAGTCGTGTCTAGTCTTCTCATGTCGCTTTCCTCGGGTACCAGCTGGGGGCAAGATCAGATCAATGCTCAAGAGGACAAAACCCCCGTAACCGATCGCCAGCTGTCAGTCATGATGTTCGCCGATTATGGTCGATCGTATGGATATCAGACCATGCTGGCTCAGATTCAACTGGATACTGCCAAGGCAGACTTGGAAAGGGATCGTCAAATACTGAAACAAACGGTCGAGCTTTTCGAAAGAAATGCCATCGCGAACATCGAGC